>JAZRAN010000180.1:0-6190 GCA_045634605.1 Candidatus Stercoripulliclostridium sp.
CACGTTGGTTTCCGCATCAAGAATACCCAAATTACGAAGTCCTTCTATTTTTGCAACTCTCTCTTCTACGCTTCCGCCACGCTCCAAAATAATGGGCTTAAAGCCTAATTCGGCAAGAGTAAGCCCGGCAAAAAGTCCCGCGGGACCGGAGCCAACAACAAAAACTTTCTTATCGCTCTTTATAGGCTTATATCCTAACCCCTTAATAGACGTTGGCGGTAAAACGTATTCTTCGGCTCTTATGCCTTTTCCGCTTTTGAGTTCAACTGCAACGTTCAAAACGTACAATATATTATTTTTGTATCGCGCGTCGATGCTCCTTGAAAGAATTTTTATCTCTACAAGGTTTCCTTTATAGGTATTAAGTTTTTTTAAGACCGCCTTTTGTAAATCTTCTTTCGAATATCCAAGTGGCAACCTAATTCCGTTAATCCTATACATTTTCTCCTACCGCCATACCGCTCGCAACGGCCCACATAATATTGTATCCACCGCATTCGCCGTCTACGTCCAGCACTTCACCGCTAGCATACAAGCCTTTTTGCAATCTTGACTCCAGCGTTTTGTCGTCAAATTGTTCCGTTATAAGACCCCCGCTCATAACTTGCGCAAGATCAAATGAACCAAGTCTTACGTTTTCCAAAACGTAATTCTTAATGCTTTCCGCAACTTTACCTTTAACGGACGTTCTCAAAAGGTTGTTTACTATTTCTTTGTGGAACATACCATCGATCCCACCCAACTCTTTAACAAGCGCTCGGCACTCGCTCAAAGAATACTCAGGCATTAAGTCTAAAACTATCTTTGCATCTTTCGCTTTAGCGCGCGCAAGCTTTTGGGATAAAGTAAATATAGCAGACCCGGAAACGCCGTTATCCTTAAAGATAATTTCATCTTGGGTTTCACCAATGCACTCTTCCCTAACAAATAATTTTGCGCCGGCTTTAATTCTAACCCCTCGCAATCCTTTCAAGTTTTCCGTACAGGTAAGCATTGGGACAAGAGCGGGTCTTAAATCATTGTTTAGGTGTCCAAATTGCGAATATAGGTTGCCTGAATACGTACCCATCGTAGCATTGGAGCCTGTTGCCAGCAATATGCTTTTTGCTTTGTAGCCCTTAACCACGTATCCTTTAGCAATGCTTTTTACTTCCGCGCCCGTAACGACTTCTATCTTCAACCTATCCATTTCTCCCCTAAGGGCGTTAAGTACGGTTGATGCTTGCTCGCTATAAGGGTATATTCTTCCTTCTACTTCTTTAGTGAGTAGACCTATACTTCTATAAAAATCAAGTTGTGTTTTAAGGTTGTACTTATTAAGAATAGGATAAACAAAATTGGTGTTATATTTACCCGTAATCTTAGCAGTATTCGCCATATTACATTTACCATTACCGGTAGCAAGCAGTTTTTTACCTACCTTGTCGTTTTTTTCTAGAATTATAACGCTTTTACCGCGACGTTTTGCAACAATCGCGGTAACCATAGCGCTTATTCCACCACCGATAATTAGTAAATCATACATATTTTCACCTTGAATAAAACCCGTTTTCACGGGCTTTAAAAAATTATTTTGAGTTGAGCATTGCTTCTATGAGTGGCAGTCTTTTACCACTTAGGAATCTTACCATTGCGCCACCTGCCGTACAAACGTAGTTTACTTCCTTTAGGTCGATAAATTTGCTTGCTGCAGTAACGGTATCGCCACCGCCTATTACAGAGTAAGCGGAGCTCTTTGCAATAGCATTCCAAATCTTATCCGTGCCGTATGCGAAAAGTTCGTTTTCATATACCCCTGCAGGCCCGTTAACAAAAATAGTTCCTGCTTTAGATAACTCTTCTTCGAATATCGCGACGGACTTCGCCCCTACGTCCAAGAACATAGCGTCATCATTGGGCAAATCTTCTATGGAAATTTCCTTTCTTTCGCCGTCTTTTTCGTATGCAAAGTCAACGGGTAAAACGAATTTATCTCCATATTTCTTAAGAAGTTCTTTTGCAGGTTCAACAAATGCAAGCAAGTCGCGGTCTTTTAGCCACTTTTCATAAGTTGCGCCAACCTTCTTTCCTTCGGCAAGGCGCATTACTACGCCGGTTACACCACAAGCAACAATCTTATCGGCAACACCATCTTTCAAAACCTTATCCATCATGCCAAACGCATCGCTTATCTTTGCTCCGCCAAGCACGAATACCAACGGCTTCTTTGCCGACGTCATAACGGTATGCAACGCTTCGTATTCTTTGAAGAATAACGGACCTGCGTAAGACGGCATCAAAAGTTCGAACGCTACCATACTGGGCGCGTTGCGATGCGCTGCGGAAAAAGCATCGTTAACGTACAAATCAAATAGCGGAGCAAGCCTTCTTACCAAATAGGTGTTTAGCATATCTTCCGCTTTGAGCTTTACGTCCTTTTCAAAAGTAGAAACTTCTTCGGTAAGGTAACGAAGGTTGCCAAGAAGTACGACTTCACCCGCCTTTAGTTCCCTGACTTTTTGCAACGCGGCATCCCCGCAAACGTCGTCGATATAATCGATTTTTATACCGCTTATTTCACTAAGTCTTTCTGCGTGCGGTTGCATGGACATTAGATTTTGGTAATCCAAAGTGTCCCCTTGGTGAGCTATAATCGCCACTTTTGCGCCACCATCAACCAAATACTTTAGGGTGGGTACGGTTGCATTCAAGCGATTATCGTTAACTATCTTTCCGTTTTTAACAGGTGAGTTTATATCGGGGCGGAAGAGTACGGTTTTACCCTTTACGTCCACCCCTATTATTGACTTAATCTTTATTTCTTCCATTTTCCTATACCAAGATATTCGTTGGTCTTTTCGGTAGCTTCCTTAGAAGTTTGTTGCATTCCCATAACCGCTCTTATACCGTCCATGGTTTCCGGAATAGTAACCGCTTCTTGGGGGATGTTGATTGCGTACATGATGCTATCGCCGGACTCTACGATGCTATCTTCCCAGAGAGCGATTTCATACATGTCACCACGGGGGTTACCTAGGTCGCGAGCATATCTAAAGAGACTTGCATTGCCAAGGAATCCATCCTTGATAGAAACGATTCTAATGCGGGGATGCTTGCTAAATGCTTCTAGCGCCATTTCCTTGGTAATCTTTTGTTTACCGGTTGCAACTACGGTAATGATATGGCCATGAGTTATAGGAGTATGTACCAAAATGCCTGTTGCTTCTACGTGGGGCATAATCGTCATTAGGTCAACGGCTTGGTGAGAAGGAGCCTTATCGATTTGTAGAGCGTTAGTTAAACCTCTATGATAATCACCGGGGTCTGCAACTCTGCGGATGATGGTGATGGCAACTCTATCGATACCAAATTCTCTATCAAGACAATCTACGCTACGGATTAGACCGGTAGTATTGCAAGAAGTGAGTTTTAGGAAGTCTTTATTCAAACCCTTTTCATAGTTAGCGTATCCGTGGAAGAATACGTCCGCAACAGAGTTCTTTTCTCCACCTTGGAAGATAGCTTTCTTACCTAGTCTTTCATATAGTTCCTTATTCTTTGCGCCAATTCCCCCGGGGGAAGAACCCAAAACAACGTCACATTTTTTGACCATATCTTCCATAGTTCCGCTTACGGGAATACCAAGAGCTTCAAAATCTGTGCGTTTGTCTTCGCTTGCAAGATAAAGATCGTAAGGCATGCCTTTTTCAAAAAGCGCTCTTACTGCAAGAGTAGGTGCAACGTCTGCAACACCAACAAGTTCCATGTCGCCTTGGCGAGCAACGCCGTCAGCAAGTCTTTGACCGATAACACCATAACCGGCTACGCCAACTTTAATTTTAGCCATAATTATCTCCTAGAATTTTTATTTAGTGGTTTTCAAATTAGTGATTTTTATGATATAGGAAGTCAATTATAACGGCAAGGGTTAGAATAAAGGAATCTTTGCCTTCCGTAATATCAATATCGTAAGTATCCGCAACCTTTAGGAATTGTTTTCTTACCGTTGCAACAACGTCGCCGTTCTTGTCGCCCTTATGAACGAAGAAAGTCCAATTGCTACCAACTCTACCTGTAATTACGAAATCACCGAAAGTTGCGCTCTTAACCTTAATCTTCTTTCCTACGAAAGCGTAAGCTACTTTGACGGTTGCAAGTTCGCCACCACTCTTGTCTTCTCCCTTATACACCTTGAACACGGGATATCCCGCCCAATGAACCATATTCTTGCGAACAAAATATAAAGGTTTACCGCTAGCGGTTTCTATCCAAAACTTTTTAGGAATGGATATCATTTTGCTATTACAAATATAACGAGCGTTTCCGCTAGCATCCGTAATATCAAAAGAGTCGTTTACTGCAAAATATTTTTGCCTAATTTGATAACGTGCCATTTAAGGTATTCTCCTTTTTTAGTCTATTTATTATATATTACCACACACGCGCGTAAAATGCAATATGTAATTTTACGTGTTTTGGTCGTGCAGTTTTTTGTATTTTCCGCCAAGAGCAATCAACTCGGAATGAGTGCCACGCTCTACTATCTTGCCGTCTTCTATGAGCAAAATTTGGTCTGCGTTTTTAATAGTAGAAAGTCTATGCGCAATAGCTATTACAGTATGATTTCCGCAAAGACTGTTTATTGCTTGTTGTATTTGTTTTTCCGTAGTGCTATCTACCGATGCAGTCGCTTCATCAAGGATAATGATAGGCGCTTCTCTTAGCATTGCCCTAGCGATTGCTATTCTTTGTTTTTGTCCGCCACTGAGTTTTAGACCGCGTTCGCCAACCTTACTTTCATAGCCTTGTGGCATATCCAATATTTCATCATTTATTTGAGCTTTGGTAGCTGAAGATACTATTTCTTCCATTTTAGCGTTCGGTTTAGCATAAGAAATATTTTCAGCAACGCTCCCATTAAACAAGAAAGTATCTTGTAAAACCGGCGCGATATTAGAGCGCAAACACTTCAACGTCAAATCCTTAATGTTGTGACCGTCAATTAATATTTCTCCACTATCGGGCTCATAAAATCTAGGTATAAGTTGTGTAATCGTGGTCTTACCTGCCCCTGTCGCTCCAACCAGGGCAATAGTTTCGCCCGCCTTGCAACTAAACGAAATATCCTTCAATACGGGAGTGCCGTCAAGATATCCGAAGGAAACGTTTTTGAACTCGACGTCACCCTTAACTCTACCTATATCCTTTGCGTTTTCCGCATCCTTGATTTCTATGGGAGTATCAAGTATCTCCATAATTCTTTCGCCACTTGCAAGAGCCGTTTGCGCATTTTCGGCAAGTCTACCAAGACCTTCTATCGGCGCAAACAAAAGAGAAAGATAAAGAAGGAAAGCAACGACGCTTTCTACGTCCATATTATTGTTATACGCAAGGTATCCCCCAACCCCAACAACTAACACGGTAGCAAGAGAAGACGTGAACTCGATAAGCGGATGGAAAAATCCGGAAATTTTGAGCGCTCTGATTATCGCTACGCTATGTTTGTCGGTTGCTTGTTTGACGTCTGCGTGTTCGTGTTCTTCTTGACCAAAGGCTTGTATTTCATGTATGCCGGAAAAATTGTCTTGTAATTCTGCGGAAATTTCTCCCGTTACTTTTTGCGCCTTACGGAAATTGGGACGAACTTTCTTCGCGTAATAAATGCCCGCTACCGCAACGAAAGGTACTATCGTCATAGCAAGGAGCGCAAGTTTCCAGTTTATCGTAAGTAGCATCGTAAGTACGCCAACAAAGGTTATAATGTTGGTTATACTTTCCGGAATGACGTGAGCGTAAAGCATTTCGAAGTTAGCCGTATCGTTTACAACGCGTGATAACAAATCTCCCGTTTGCTTGTCGCTAAAGTAACTCATGGAAGACGCTTGTATATGGTCATAGACCTTTACTCTCATATTATTAACAAGTCGCCATGCGGCAACGTGCAACATATACGTCGAAACGAACCTACACGCTAACTTTAGCGCGTACAATCCCAACAAAACTACGGCGTAAATTGCTATGGTTTTTAGTTTGTCCGCATCCACTCCGCTAGAAACCATCCCCGTCATAGAAGAAAGTATTTTAGGCGCAGTCAAAGTGACAAGGCTCGTTAAAATTACCGCAACGATACCTACGACGTAGTACTTTAAATATTTTTTTGCTTCTTTTCCAAGTCTATATAAAATCTTCATGCTAAAATTATAGCACTTCT
>JAZRAN010000181.1:0-2383 GCA_045634605.1 Candidatus Stercoripulliclostridium sp.
AACTACTTGGCCACGAATAGGGTCGGGGGCGCCGGTGATGGCACATTCTAGTACGGCGGGGTGCTCCATAAGGGCGCTTTCAACCTCAAAAGGTCCAATACGATAACCGCTTGATTTGATAATATCATCCTTTCTGCCAACAAACCAATAGGTACCCGTTTCATCACGCATTGCAAGGTCGCCGGTGTGATAGTAGCCCGTACCAAAAGCCGATTCCGTACGCTCGGGATCGTTATAGTAGCCTGCAAGAAGTCCAAATCGGTCTTCGCGTAGCTTTATGCACATTTCTCCTTCTACGTTAGAGCCTTCCAAAACGTTATCTTCATCATCCAATAGACAAAGGTCGTAGATAGGGGTTGCTTTACCGCAAGAGCCGGGATTACCGCTTTCAAAGCGGAAGTTTGCGGCTATAACGGCGCTTTCCGTTTGACCAAAACCTTCTCTAATTTCTATGCCGGTATGTTCTTTGAATAGACGGAAAACTTCGGGATTTAGCGCTTCGCCTGCCGTAGTACAGCTTACGAGAGAACTAAAATCATAGTTATCTAGGTTTTCTCTTATTAGGAAACGATAGATAGTAGGGGGAGCGCAGAAAGTGGTTATCTTGTACTTTGATATCAAAGGAAGAACGTCGGTAGGAGTAAACTTGCCGTAGTAGTCATAGCAGAAAACGGCGCTACCTGCTAGCCATTGACCATATAGTTTGCCCCAACTGAATTTTGCCCAACCGGTTTCCGCCATAGTAAAGTGTAAGCCATCGTCTACTACTGCGTGCCAATAGTATGCCGTCATTATGTGTCCTAGGGGATACTTGAAGTTGTGAGCAACCATCTTGGGATATCCCGTAGTGCCTGACGTAAAGTAAACGAGCATAGTGTCCGTTAGAGTGGGTTTTTCTTCGTCGGTCAAAGTGAGAACGTCGCTTACCTTGTCCATTTCTTCGTGAAGGTCTAGGTATCCGTCCGCTTTACCTATGGTAAAGGCACATTGGAGAGAGTTGCACTTGGGACGAGCTTCGTCAACGTAGTCGATAACTTCCTTTTCATTGATGCAGAAAAGTGCCTTAACGCCTGCGTTATTGATGCGGTAAGCAATATCTTTTACCGTCAAAAGATAGGTTGCAGGAATGAGAATTGCACCGATTTTACAGCAAGCAACGTTGACTAGATAGTATTCGTAACGGCGGTTTAGCATCGTCATTACGAAGTCGCCCTTCTTGATGCCGTGGGCAAGAAGCACGTTGGCAACTTTGTTGGAAAGGCGAGAAATATCGCTAAAAGTAAAACTATGCTCTTCGCCTAGGTTGTTGCACCAAACTAGAGCACGTTTGTTAGGGGTAACTCGAGCATACTCATCGACGACGTCATAGCCAAAATTGAAAGCGCTAACGGGCTTGTATTTAAGGTTGCAAGAAAAATCTTCGTAATCTTTGAAATCTACTTTTTCTAGGTATCTATCAATAAGGTACATAAGCTACTCCTTCTATGATTGCGCATACGCGCAGCATTTTAATGATTATATCATTAAACGGGGGTTGTAGACAAGTAAAAAAAGGCATACGAATAAAAATATAATTTATAAAACTAATTTTTTAGCACATTTGTTTGAATATTGACTTATGCGGTAGGTTTATAGTATAATATTTTATTAGTGAGAAATATAAAAAATAGGCAGAATTTTTGATGGAAATTGAAAAAAGAGCCTTTGAGTTGGTCTCTAAGTTTACTCCTTCCGAAGACCAACAACAAGCAATAGATAAGCTTAGCGAAGGCTTGATTAGGGGGGATAGAGCGCAAGTGCTCCTTGGCGTTACCGGTAGCGGTAAAACCTTTACTATGGCTAACGTCATACAAAAAGTAGGTAAACCTGCTCTCGTTATGGCGCACAATAAGACGCTTGCCGCCCAGCTTTGCAACGAATTCAAGGAACTTTTCCCACGCAATCGTGTGGAATATTTTGTTTCTTACTACGATTATTACCAACCTGAAGCCTATATTCCAAGAAGCGACACTTACATCGAAAAGGAAATCCAAACCAATGACGAAATAGACAAACTCCGTCTTTCCGCAACGGCGTCACTAGGCGAACGCAGTGACGTAATAGTCGTTGCATCGGTATCTTGTATTTATGGTTTGGGTGCCCCGGAAAGCTTTTTTAGGAATATGGTGTCTTTGCGAGAAGGTCAAATTATAGAGCGTGACGAAGTAATAGACAAGCTTGTTGGCATACAGTACAAGCGCGCGGAAATGGACTTCCAACGCTCAACCTTTAGGGCAAAGGGCGACGTGTTGGAGATATTCCCGTCAAACGTTTCCGAGACGGCCCTTAGGGTAGAATCCTTTGGGGATGAAATCGAGCGCATAGTAGAGTTTGACCCTGTTAG
>JAZRAN010000182.1:0-3351 GCA_045634605.1 Candidatus Stercoripulliclostridium sp.
GTTCCGCTCACAAGGAAAGAATTGATGTAAAGTTAATGTTAGAATTCTTAAAAACACGCTAGTTTGGATGAATTGGGCGTAAAATTAAAAACTCTCACGACGGGAGTTTACTTAGCGTACATGACCGAGTGAAGATTTTTATGTTTGTGAAGTAGGTCGCTAAAATAATGCTGTGGTTTGTACTACGCTAATTTCACACGCACTTAAAACGCATTAGTTTGGATGAAGTACGAGCAAAAGAAAGTCTCCCAATGGGTTGCTGTAGTAGACCTACTGCGCCCTGCAGGGAGACTTTATTTTGTGAAGTAATTCGCTAAAATAATGCGTTTTACAGGGTGTATTCGAACTCAACGTCCATAATACATACAGTATCGCCGTCTTGCATACCGGCTTCCTTCAAAGCATCGATAACACCTTTATCTCTCAAGCAACGTTGGAACCAACGGAAAGAATCATAGTCGCTGAGAACAACTCTGCGAGCAAGTTCTTCGACGTATCCGCCGGTAACGTAATATACGCCGTCTTCAACGTTAATTTCGAAGGAAGAGCGGTCTTTTTCTTCGTAGGTGAAGGGCTCGAATTCCAAGGGAGCAAGGGGCGGAAGTTCTTTAAGGCGGGTTGCGACAACCTTCTTTAACTCTTGGATGCCGTCGGTGGTTGCTGCGGAAATTTGTAGCACTTTATTGCCAGTTAGTTTTTCTAATTCTTCGATATAAGTTTCATCTCCGTAAAGAAGATCGCACTTGTTGGCAACGATGATTTCCGGAAGTTCGGCTAGGTCATAGCTATAGTTTTCTAACTCTTTCCTTATCGCCTTGTAGTCTTCTACGGGGTTTCTGCCTTCGCTACCTGATATGTCGACAAGGTGAACGATGAGTCTTACACGCTCTACGTGACGAAGGAAGCTGTGTCCCAGTCCTACGCCTTCGCTAGCACCTTCTATTAGTCCAGGTATGTCCGCAACGACAAAGCTGTCGCCGTAGTAATCTACCATACCTAGATTTGGAGAAAGCGTCGTAAAGTGATAGTTAGCAATCTTGGGACGAGCTGCGGATATGACGGAAAGCAAAGTCGATTTTCCTACGTTTGGGAACCCAACCAAGCCAACGTCGGCTATCGTTTTGAGCTCTAACTTGATTTTGCGAGTTTCCGTTCTTTCGCCGTGTTCGCTATAACCGGGGGAACGATGAGTGGGCGTTGCAAAGCGAGCATTACCACGTCCGCCACGTCCGCCTTTGAATATTAACACCTTTTCGCCATCGTTAAAAACGTCGGCAATTATGCCATCGGTTTCCGCATCCTTTATGATGGTTCCGCAAGGTACTTTTATGATTAAATCCTTGCCTGCCTTACCGCTACACTTTTTGCCGGAGCCGTTTTCTCCGTTGTCCGCCTTGAAGTGTTGGGTATATCTGAACGATATAAGCGTGTTCATAGAACGGTCCGCTTGGAAATATACGGAACCGCCGTTTCCGCCGTCGCCACCATCGGGGCCACCGGTTGCAACGTATTTTTCGCGGTGCCAAGCAACTGCGCCGTCGCCACCATTACCGGCTTTACAATATATTATAGCAACGTCTAAAAACATATTATTTCTCCTTAAAGTATTTACAATCTTCTTTCAAATTACAATGCTCACAGTCGGGTTTTTGCGACTTGCAAACGTATCTGCCTTGGAATATGAGCGTGTGATGAAGGGCGTTCCAACTCTCCTTGGGGAAGGCGTCCATAAGTTCTCGCTCTACCCTTTCTACCGTTTCTCCGCTAGCAAGCCCTATTCGTCTTGATACCCTAAAAACGTGAGTGTCAACGGGCATTGCGGGAATATCAAAGGCAACGGACAGCACTACGCTCGCAGTCTTTCTGCCCACTCCCGCTAGCGAAGTAAGCTCTTCTAGCGTTCTAGGCACTTCGCCACCGAACTTTTCCACAAGGGACTTGCTCATAGCGATTATGTTCGTACCCTTATTATTATAAAATCCGCAACTAAAAATATACGGCTTTAACTCATCAAGAGTAAGACGAGCAAATTGCTCCGCAGTATTGTAGACCTTGAACAACTCGCGAGTAGCAATATTGACTCTCTTGTCCGTACATTGCGCGGAAAGAATTACCGCAACGAGCAACTCGAAGGGCGTGCTATACTCTAACTCGCAACCTGCCGTCGGGTGCGCTTTCTTAAGTTTTTCCAAAATCAAGTCGGTATTCACGCGCTTATTATACTATAACTTTATAAAAAAGTAAATTTATTTTAATATTATCGCGTAAAAATGCCCTGCGCCGAACGCAGTCCTAATTCTTTGATAGTTTGTTCAACAATCTCTTGCGACTTTGCATAAAATAGTACGGACAATCCACAACTCACTCCAAGTTTTCTCGGGGTATTCAAGACGGTATGCGCTATGCGTTTTTTACTTAGCGCCCTAGAAAGTCTTACGGCTTCCGCCCTAGACGAAAATGGTATTAGGGTATTCATATTTAAGCATCTCCACAATACACTATATTATGTTAAGTTTGAAACCGTGTATATATCTTGATAACTCCGCCACCACCAGATACAAACCGAGAAGAGTCGTGCGCGCGGTAGAAAAGGAACTTATTCGTAGCGCCAACGCAGGCAGGGGCGGACACAGAGAAAGCATTAGGACGCTAACTAAAATTGAAGAGTGTCGTGAGCGTGTTAGAGATATAACCGCTCTTCCCGAAGTGGTCTTTACAAAGAGTTGCACGGAAGCGCTTAACCTTGCCGTTTTTGGACTCTATAAGGGCGGTGATATTATAACTTCCGTCTATGAGCATAACTCCGTACTGCGTCCTATGGAAAGGTTAAAAAGCAAGGGCGCAAGCGTTACTTACCTTAGCGCAAAAGACGGAATAATAGAGCCTAGCATACTCAAAAAACACGTTAACAAAAAGACTTCTCTCGTAGTCTTGCAAGAGATGAGCAACGTAACGGGCAATATTCAACCAATAGAAAGTTTAGGTACTCTACTAAAAGAGTATGGTATCCCTTTTATCGTAGACGGAGCGCAAAGTCTAGGACACGTAAGGACGAACTATAAGGACGTAAGTTGCCTTACCGCATCCGCGCACAAGGGTCTTTACGCTATGCAAGGAACGGGGTTTGTCGCCTTCCAAAAAGGACTTGATATAGAACCGCTTATACTAGGCGGAACGGGTACGGACGGAGCGCTCCTTACCCAACCCAAAACCATACCCGAAGGCTACGAAGCGGGAACGCTTGGCGCTCCCGGAATTGTGGGATTAAAGGAAGGAATAGACTTTACTTATTCCCACTTTGACCAAATTGCCAAAAAGACTTTTTACCTTTCCAAAACGCTAATGGATGAA
>JAZRAN010000183.1:0-1592 GCA_045634605.1 Candidatus Stercoripulliclostridium sp.
AGGTTCGTTCATAATATACCTTATAAATACGCACGTGCGTACACGTGTGTATTAGAAAATTTATCATTGGCTTTTCCGTAGAAATTTTTAAACTTCGCCAAAATACCACCACAGCCGGATAGACAGCGGAGTTTGGATGAACAACCGACGGAAAGTGAAAAAATACTGAAGGGACTTTACTAGAAGTAAACGACCGAAGGATTTTTTTACTTTTCTATGGTTTTCGCCAAAATACGTTGTCTGGTTTATTAGACAGCGGAGTTTGGATTAAATATTTTCTTTCTATCTTTTCTCTATTAAACCACGATTTTTAGATGAAAGACGAAGGAAAGATAAAAGTTTCACGATGGGAGTTTACTTCCCGTAAATGACCGAGTGGAGCTTTTGTTTTTCCAAAGTATTTCGCTAAAAAGCGTGGTTTAAATTTACTCTTTACAACCGCTTACTTCTGTGTTATAATACATTTGAAGGTAGCCGATGATGCGGAACCCTGACTACGAAAAGGGCTTACGGAGTCTAGCTCATAATGTCAAGCCCCCCGAGATTATTCTTGACGCTAGGGGAAGACAAAAGGGAGCAGCAGTTCGCCCACCTGCACATACGCGGGTTAGTTATTCTCGGTACCTTCTACCGTCCTTTTTGTGAGCGACTAAGTAGGTCGCTCTTTTTTTTGACCTTTTAATTGTAGTTTAACTCTACCTTTTTATAATTATTATGTTATAATATTTGCATAGGAGAATAATTATGCGTTTACTACTGGTAGAAGACGAACGCGCGCTCTCGCATGCGCTAGTCAACATGTTCGAAAAGGAAAAGATAGAAGTTACCCCTTGCTATGATGGTAAAGAAGGGTTGGAATACGCTTTGACGGGAACTTTTGACGTCATACTTCTCGACGTCCTTATGCCTAAAATGAACGGCTTTGACGTCCTTAAAGAAATAAGAAAAAACAAGATAACCACGCCTATACTTATGCTTACCGCTCTTTCCGGCGAAAGTGATAAGGTAAAGGGGCTTGACCTTGGCGCAGACGATTATCTTGCAAAACCCTTTGGCTTTGGCGAACTTATGGCAAGAGTAAGAGCGTTGCTCCGTAGGGGACAAAGCACTCTTATTATAGACAACCGCTTGTCTTATGGCAACGCAGAGTTGGACGTCAAAAACTCCGTACTCTTAGCAAACGGCAAGGAAGTACAACTTTCCGCAAAAGAACTCGGCATACTAAAATTCTTTTTTGAAAGAAGTGATTTTGTCGGCAGTAAAGAAGAAATAATCAATAGGGTATGGGGGCTTGACGGCGACTTCCTTTCCAACAACTTGGAAGTCTACGTTTCCTTCATACGCAAAAAATTGAACTTTGTGGACGCAGATTTTACCATAGAGTCACTCCGTGGTATTGGGTATAAATTGAGTAAAAAATAGTATGAAAATAGACCTACTCAAAAGACTCCGACTTTCCTTTGTTGCGACTTGCGTGGTAGCCGTAAGCGTTTTGTTAGTCGTGCTATTTTCCGTGCTTTGGTTTATTAACTTCCGCAACTCCGTGAGTGAAATAGACGATGCAATGGAGCGCATATTGGTCTTTAATGAAT
>JAZRAN010000184.1:0-1880 GCA_045634605.1 Candidatus Stercoripulliclostridium sp.
GGTTCCGAGGCAAGTATGCTTGCAGGTTGCATAGCAGTTAACGCAGAACTAGCGGAAATACTACAAGCGTTCGTTGATAGAACTTCCTTTAACGGAATAGAAAACGCTTGGACCAAACTTTGCTATTACTTCGAATATTTGGGAGCCGAAGAAAACGAATAGGGAACCCAAATCAGCAATAACAAAATAAAAATAGGGCGCGTTATGCGCCCTTAAATTAGGAGAGAATATGAAAAAATATCTCAAAACAATAATTGCCGTATTGTGCCTAGTGGCTTGCGTTATAGCGCTTGTTGCTTGTAACGATAATTGTACCGAGCACGTTGATGCGGACGCTAACGGAGAATGTGATAATTGTGGAGCGGAAGTAGAAACCGGTGGCGGAAACGACGACGTTACTCCCCCCGCGGTTTGCGAGCACGCAGATAGAAACTATGATGAAAAGTGCGACCTTTGTGGCATAGACAGACCTTTGAACGATGGTAAAGAAACCTATTCCGTACTAGTTTCTAACGGTATAGGCGGTGGCTATTCGGACCTAGTAGTAGAATTCCAACAAAACGGACAAACTATCGCTATGACGCGTACCTATGAAGACGGATACGCATACGCAAGACTTGCTCTTGATATTTACGACGTTATCGTTATAGACGCTCTTGGCCGTAATCTATACTTTGATGCAAGCAACCTAAAGGTTACCCCCACCAAAAAGAATTTGGAAATAGAAGCAGTTTCCACCATTACTTCCAACGAACAAATAAGCATAATGGAATCTTCTATTATGGACGGCGATAGCGCATATCTAATTAAGGGCGAAGGCTCCTTTAGAGTAAACGTAGGTACCGCGCTCAATACTCCTTTAGTATGGAAAGCGGAAAAGACCGGTATTTATACTTTCACTTTCGTTTCCGACTTCGGCGTAGAAATGAGTTACTACGGCGCTCCGATGCTCATTTATGAAAACAGCCTTGTTAACGAAGAAGACGTTATTAGCAGTAGTTCCTTCAAGATGACTATCGGCAACAGCAACCTAGCCGGAATAGAAAGAGAAGCAACTCCTTACGTTATAGGTATCAAGGCTAAGACTACCGCAGGCGTAGGCACGCTCAAAATTCAAAAGACTGCGGAAGCGCCTATATCTTTGCAAGATATACCGTGGACGGTTTACTCCGGCTATATTCCCGGAGCGCTCAACCTTCCCGAAACTTTGACGGAAGCAGACCTTACTTATCTTGACTTAACCGTTTCACAAAATATCGTTTATAATGCAACGGATAAGTTATATCACCTTGGAAGTGAAAACGGCAAGGTAGTGTACGTTCAAATGCGTCACACTCCTACGACTCTTCCCGCCGCTCCCGCAGGCGAAAGTAAAGATTACTTTACTTTGCAAGGCTTGATTTCCAACGACCATATGGGCGCATACGTATTTAGCGATGGAATAGCGGACGTAGAGCATCTAATTTCTAAAAACAGTTATCAAGAACACGCAGAAGCCTGTCTTGCTCTAGCGCACGAAGAAGCGGGTGTTTATTACCTAACCGAAGGCCTAATGAAAGGCATAAAGGAATCGGGTGACAGTCGCGGATGGTGGGACTTTGACAGTGAATTGAATATCTTCAAAGAAAACGCAGACGGTATTATAGCGGAAAATGCTTGGATGTTCTGCCTTTGCGTTATCGACTAATAAAGCAAGCGAATATTGAAAGTAAGGGCTCTAACGAGCCCTTTTTTCATATAAAAGAAAAAAATAAGTAAACTAAAAATGTAAATTATAGGCTTTTTTAGGGTATTGCCTTGACAAGTTTCCTTTTTATATTATAATAAATCTATACTTAGTAATTAATTCATAGGAGAAATATATGAAGAGAAAAAGCATA
>JAZRAN010000185.1:0-4384 GCA_045634605.1 Candidatus Stercoripulliclostridium sp.
ACTCCGCTTTGCTCCGCTCACAATGATTTAAATTTTATTTTTTCCGATTGAGCGAAACGAAGTGTAGTGAAGCCAATTCTGCATTCTGAATTCTGCATTTTGCATTAAAAAAGACAAGCAAAAGCTTGTCTTTTTTTTGTAGTTCGCTAAAATAGCGTGTTTTTTATCTCGTCAATGTCGTCCCTTATCTCTTCCACAATCTTAAGTTTTTCCGCTAGACTATCGACGAGCGCTTGATACTTTTCTTCTCGGGCCTTGCTATCACGCATTTGGGTGATGAATAAACCTACGAACAGCATTGCCCATAGCCCACTATTTAGGGCGGTTTCCCAGATGGTTTCCCACATAGTTATATCTCCTTTTTAGTTTTTTTATCGTTGCTTTTTGAGCGCTTGGTATCGGACTCAAGTAGACTTGCAAGTTCCCCAATTTTTTTAAGGCAACTTTCGCATAGCCGTAGCCTATTTGCGACCATAGTATCGGCTCTAACGACTTCATAGTCCGCATAATTCCTACACGCGCCGTTATCACATTTTGTTTTGACGTTTATTTTATTTAGATACATAGAAACTCCTTTGATTTAATTCAGAATTCAGAATGCAGAATGCAGAATTGCTTCACTACACTTCGTTTCGCTCACAAGGATTTTAATTTTACTTTTTTCCGATTGAGCGTAGCGGAGTTCATTTTGCAAAGCGTTCTTCCTTGTGAGTGGAGTAAAACGGAACGAAAACAATTCTGAATTCTGAATTCTGCATTCTGCATTTGCTAGATAGCAACGCTATCTAGCATTATTCCACTCTATCAGCGACGCATATTCTCGCTTTCCAAGTAGGTTGACAAGTTCTTCTTTGGCGTCAAGCATAAGAACAAGCGCTTCTTCCTTGGTAAAGTTCTTATAAAAACTTGTAGCCAACCCCTTTCTGCGAGCGTATTCTTCGGCTTTCTCGGGCGGTACTCCGTACTTGCTCTCTATCTCTTGCTCCCTTTCCATTTCTTCAAAGAGCGCTTCTTGCCTTTCCGCGCGGAGTTCCTTTAAGGTTTCCAGCCTTTCTTCCTTGTACTTCTTCTCTTGCTCGGCAATCTTTTGGTTGTAGTTGTTTATCTCTTCCTTGCGCTTTTCTTCGCTAACCTTCAACTTGCCCAACTTCTCTTGTAGGTCCGCCGCATACTCCAAGTCGAAGTTCTTTATGGCGGTTTCATACTCCTTTTCGGCAAGGCTTAAATCGGCTTTTATGCGCTCGTATTTTAGGTCGTATTCCGCCTTCATATTAGCGCTTTCTCGAGCGTATCCTTCACCCAATTTTTTCTCGCCGTCTTCCTTGATACTAGAGTGGTATAGACCGCTAAAAATCATATCGTTCAAGTACTCGTTTTGCGCCCTTTTGTAAGCGGAGTCGAGAGCCGTTTTATCATCCGCAAAGTCGAGAGAAAGGTCTTCTTCCTTGCGCGTCAGCGAAGTCGTCGTCTTGTCTAGTTTTTCCTTGGCGTTTTCCTTGTCCTTTATTAGTTCGGGAAGAAGAGAATTTTCCGCTTCTTTTAGCATTTCTTCTTCCGTCTTTTCTACGTACTCCTTCTTCTCTAGCCCTAGAGTAGACGGTAGCGTGGGGGCTTCCAAGTTGACGCCCGTCTTTTCCGCCCTGTACTCGTTATCCATTTCTATGAGCGTGTTTATGAGCGCATCGTTGCGAAAACCTTCTTCCCCTACCTTGTTCGCTAACTCTTGATTAAAGGGAACTTCGGGTACTTCCTTGCCACTCAACCGATACCCAAACTCCCATAAAACCTTTTGGAGCGTATCGTAGGCGTAATCCAGGTCGCCCGTCCTTATGGCTTCTTTGACGTCCTTTCTGCCGTCCTTGTTTTCTTCATAATAATTGACGTAACTGTCCTTCAAACTAGCCATTGTTTTCTCCTTTTTGGTCGAGTGAGTTCTTTATTTCATCGACCTTTCTCGTTAATATCATAAGTCGTTGTTTTAGTTCCAGTAGAACTTCCATAATTCTTTCCGTCATTAGTTATACTTCCTTATATAGTCAAAAATTAGTTTGGCGTTGCGCACGAATAGTTCCCCTTGGCAAGAAATTTCGAGAGCAAAATCATAACCGATAGTGCCGAACGGAACGACTGCCGTAGTGTCCTTTGCGTACGCCGTTTTTTCGACTTCCACGCCACCTTGGAACACCTTGAGTTTTAGGTCGCAAGACGAGTCCAATATAATGCGTTTTAGGTTTTTAAGTTCGGAAAAATTATTCATTTTACTCTTTGCCGAACGCCACTTTTTAGGTAGATGCTCGCCGTATAATTTGGAGTCCACAGTAAGCCTACCCGGACGGTGAGAACGAGCGTTACCAAAGACTACGAACATCTCCTTTACGCCCGCCGTAAGCACGGGGAAAAAGCCTACGATATCAACGCCACGCAGTATGCCTTGCGCTCCCGTCAAAAGATTAAAGTAGAATACCGCATTGTTGCGTTTTATGCCAAGGTCGACTTCATCCCCCACCTTCTCGCCTTCCGTTTTCATCTTGCAAGCAAGGTAATACCTTTCGTCAAAGTACTTGCCCACCGCATACTCGTCACTCTCCATAAGAGATACAAGTCCACGGTCAAGCGTCTTTACGTTGTAGCCGTCAAAGATATAAAGCGCTCCGCCCATAAGGAAAATTATGCCCCTTTCCGCCACTTGAATAGTGCCTTCTACTATCTTGGAGTGGGTTTGGAGCGCGCGCTCAACCGAATAATCACTAGGCTCTCCCATTACGCTCATACGATATATGCCGTACTCCTTAAAGACGTAGATATGCGAGCCGTAGGACACGATTTTTATGAGCGCTCCCGATTCATCACGGAGAGTTATCCATCCACCGCCACTTTCTACGCTAAAATCGGTAGGCTCGTTCATAGCGGAAAAATATATCTTATCGCTACCGCTCTCTACCCCGAAAGCCCTTTCGTAGAGCATAGTAACGGAAGTCAGTTTGGGAGCCGTTTCCCGTGTGATTACGCTCTCGCCATCGTAGTCCGTAACCCCCTTTTCGTGATACAAAAGTAGGTGGTCGCACCCGTCCTTAAAGTAGTTGACGGGCGTAACCTTTTGTACTCCTTCCGGCGCTCCTTCTACCTTTATAAAGCCGTCTTCGTCATAGAGAGAAGTAACGTAAAACTTGCCGTCTACGGAGTGAGCAAGTACCTTGTCTTCGCTTACTCCACCGCTCTTTACCCTAAAATGCGTCAGTCCCTGTATGACGTCTAGGTGCGGTACAAGGGACGGGAGCGTAATACTCTTTCCGCCCACGTTATAGGTAGGCGTGTCCACCCCTAGTCCGCCCGTTAGCGTGCCCGATTTTATCGATACATTGTAGCCATAGCAACCAATTTTAACGTTCAAGCGTTCTTGTGGGGTGTCGGCGTCAAAGTTTTCGAAGGAGCCTAACTCATAGGCAACACGCCTTACTTCCGGTGTTTTATCTTTCCTTAACGCTACCATATAAACCCCCTTTTTGGAATAGTGTAGGAACTTTTTAGGCTCCTAGTTAGGTTGCGTACGGAGTAGTCGTAACGTGTCTTATAGAAGGTGGCTTCATCTACCATACCCGTCCTAAAATAGTACTCGCTAACTACGCCCGTTGAGAGAACGTATGGAGAAAACTGCGGTGGCAACGGGAGTTTTGTTTCTACGTCCACGTCGGGTAGATAATATAGGTAAGTAATTTCTACTACGCCACTAAATTCGTCCCTAACTTGCACGCACTCGGGTAGAGAGTCAAAGGGTAAAATCTCCTGTCCCCTTTTTACTTTTAGCACTTCTCTTACCGGCATACTCAGGGCTTCATAGGGGCATTTTCCGTCACGCAAAGTAACCGTTTCTTTGGTTTTTAGCGGAAAGATTTCCAGCGTCAACTCGGAAATTATCATCTTACCCGCATCAATAAGTTTGTTTACTTTTTCATTTGGATTATCGAAGTCGGCATCATCAATGCCAAGAATTATTGCTGATTTTTCTAATATGTCTTTGAGTTTCATTTTTCTCCTTACAATTAAAAGTTCCCATTGGGAACGCATTAAAGTACTTCGCCTTGCTCGTACACGATAAAGTGCCTAACGGCACACTAAAAGCACCTTCGGCGCACGAAAAGTCCAACGCCGTTGGACACGGCTTCGTTCCGCTTTGCTCCACTCAATCGGATTAGTATTATATTTTTCCTTGTGAGCGGAACGAAGTGGAGTGAAGCCGTGTTTCCAAAGGAAACATTTCGCGTACGAGCATAGCGAGTACATTTCGCGTACGAGCGTAAGCGAAGTACTTTATCGTTCGCCAAAATACAAAGTCTTATAGGTTATGCGATATTGAACAACCTACCCTGACTACTCGGCATCGTTG
>JAZRAN010000186.1:0-3384 GCA_045634605.1 Candidatus Stercoripulliclostridium sp.
ACTATTCTACGCTCTCCCCATAAATATAAGGATAGCCGTGAACAGTTCGAACTTCGCACCCACAAGAGATTGATTGACATCTACAATTGCTCCACCAAGACCGTTGACGCTCTTATGAAGCTAGACGTTCCCGCAGGCGTAGATTTCCAACTCAAGCTGTAATAGGAGGCTCACAATGAAGAAAGCAATTTTAGGTAAGAAATTAGGAATGAGCCAAATATTCGCTGCAGACGGCACCGTTATCCCCGTAACCGTTGTTGAAGCAGGTCCTTGCACCGTTGTTCAAATCAAGAACGTAGAAAAAGACGGATATGATGCAGTTAAGGTAGCATACGGCGAAGTTAAGGCTAACAACGTAAACAAGCCCACCCTTGGTCAATTCAAGAAGGCAGGCATCGCTCCCAAAAAGACCATGAAAGAATTCCGCTTTGAAGATTGCTCCGCTTACACCGTAGGTCAAGAAATCAAAGCAGACGTATTCGTAGTTGGCGATAAGGTAGACGTAACCGGCACCACCAGAGGTCGCGGTTATACCGGTACCATCCAAAGATGGAACACACACAGACTAATGGCAACCCACGGCGTAGGCCCCGTCCACAGATGTGTAGGTTCCCTTGGCGCAAACAGTAGCCCTTCTAGAGTTTTCAAGAACAAGAAGATGGCAGGTCAATATGGTCACGAACAAGTAACCATCCAAAACTTAGAAGTTGTTAAGGTAGACGCAGCACGTAACGTTCTTCTTATCGCAGGCGGTATCCCCGGTCCTAAGAACAGTCCCGTTATCGTAAAGAATACCTGCAAGAAAGTTAAGGCTTCTAAGTGGTTTAAATAATAGGGTAAAGGAGATACGAAAATGATAGCAAAAGTTATAAATACCCTAGGTAACGAAGTAGGAACCGTTGAACTTAACGACGAAATCTTCGGAAGAGAATATAATGAAGCTCTTATCCACCAAGTAGTCGTTGCTCAACTAGCAAACAAGAGACAAGGCACCAAGAGCGCTCTCACCCGTACCGAAGTTCGTGGTGGTGGCAGAAAGCCTTGGAGACAAAAGGGCACCGGCAGAGCTCGTCAAGGTAGCATCCGCGCTCCTCAATGGACTCACGGTGGCGTAGTATTCGCTCCCAAGCCCCGCGACTTCAGCAAGAAGGTTAACAAGCAAATGAGAGTTGGCGCACTATGCAGCGCTCTCAGCAAGAAACTAGCAGATGGCGAACTACTCATCGTTGATAAGTTCGAAATCGCAGAACCCAAGACCAAGCTCGTTGCAACCGCTCTTGAAAACATCGGTATCGAAAAGACCGCGCTCCTAGTAATCAATGGCAACAATGAAGAACTACTCCGCGCTTCCAGAAACATCCAAGCGCTCACCCTTAGCGACGTAGCACTTCTTAACGTTTATGAACTAGTTCGCGCAAACAAGTGTGTATTCACCCTCGACGCCGTTAAAGCACTTATGGAGGTATATGCATAATGAACAACTACGATATCATTATTAAACCCGTTCTCTCTGAAAAGAGCTACGACGGTATAGCAGCAAAGAGATACGCTTTCGTAGTAAAGAAAGACGCTACCAAGACTCAAATCAAAATTGCAGTAGAAAGCATCTTCGGCGTATCAGTAGAAAAGGTAAACACCGTTAGAGTTAGCGGTAAGACCAGAAGAAGAGGCTACACGGAAGGCAAGACCGCTTCCTATAAGAAAGCATACGTTACCCTTACCGCAGATAGCAAAGCAATCGAATTCTTCGAAAGTCTAGCATAATCGGGAGGTAAATAAAATGGCAGTTATTAAATATAAACCTACATCCCCCGCACGCCGTAACATGAGCGTATCGGACTTTGCAGAAATTAGCTGCACTAAGCCCGAAAAGAGCTTGCTAGTAAGCAAAAATAAGACCGGCGGTCGTAACAATTTGGGAAGAATCACCGTTAGACATATCGGTGGCGGTAACAGAAATAAGTACAGAATTATCGACTTTAAGCGTAATAAAGACGGTATCCCCGCAAAGGTTGCAAGCGTTCAATACGACCCCAACCGTAGCGCAAACATCGCTCTCCTTAGCTATGCAGACGGCGAAAAGAGATATATTCTTTGCCCCGTAGGCCTAAGCGTAGGCGACACCGTACTAAGTGGCGAAGGCGCAGATATCAAAGCAGGTAACGCACTCCTTCTTCAAGATATCCCCGTTGGTACCACCATCCACAACATTGAACTTCAACCCGGCAAAGGTGGCCAAATTGCTCGTTCAGCTGGCGTAAGCGCACAACTTATGGCAAAAGAAAACAACAAGGCAACCCTTAGAATGCCTTCAGGCGAAATGAGATACGTTAGCCTAAAGTGCAAGGCAACTATCGGTACCGTTGGCAATATCGACCACGAAAACGTAAGTGTTGGTAAAGCTGGTAAGACCCGTCATATGGGTGTTAAACCTACCGTCCGTGGTGTTGTAATGAACCCCTGCGATCACCCCCATGGTGGTGGTGAAGGCAAGAGCCCGATCGGTATGGCAACTCCCGTTACTCCTTGGGGTAAGCCCGCTCTTGGTTATAAGACCAGAAGCAAGAAGGCTAAGTCCAACAAGATGATTATCAAGCGTATTAATTAGGAGGCAAGATAATGAGTAGATCAGTTAAAAAAGGTCCCTTTTGTGAAGAGAGCCTAATGAAAAGAATAATCGCGATGAACGAAAACGGCGAAAAGAAGCCCGTTAAGACTTGGTCCAGAGCTTCCGTTATCTTCCCCGAATTCGTTGGTCACACCATCGCAGTTCACAATGGTAAAGTACACGTTCCGGTATACGTTACCGAAGATATGGTTGGATTGAAACTCGGTGAGTTCGCACCTACCAGAAAGTTCAACGGTCACGCAGGTTCCAAAGCTGCTGGCGGTAAGAAATAGGAGGTCATTATGGCAACTAGAGTTAGAGAAAAGACCAAAGCAAGATTGGAAAATAAAGACACCCGTCCTTATGCAGTAGCAAAATCCATCAGAATATCTCCCTACAAGGTTCGCTCCGTACTAGATATTATCCGTGGTAAGAGTTACGTTGAGGCAGTTGCACTTTTGAAGGCTATGAACAAATCTTCTAGCGCTCCCGTTCTTAAAGTTGTTAACAGCGCTGCAGCAAACGCAGAAAACAACCTTAACATGAACAAAGATACCCTTTACGTTGCAGAATGCTTTGCAGACGAAGGCAAAACCCTAAAGCGCTATCAACCCGTTTCTAAGGGCAGAGGACACAGCATCATGAAGCGCACCACCCACATCACCGTCATTCTTGACGCCGCTAAATAGGAGGAATTACCAAAATGGGTCAAAAAGTTAATCCACATGGTTTAAGAGTTGGTATCATCGCTCCCTGGAGTAGCACTTGGTACGCAA
>JAZRAN010000187.1:0-4513 GCA_045634605.1 Candidatus Stercoripulliclostridium sp.
CTATAAATTGCTCTTTATGTCCCATATTTCTCCTTATAATTTGTAACTTGTATAAAGATAATCTTTTTCTCCTACTTTAACGCTTGCCACGTCGCTTGAGCCACTGGCTATTGTATGTACTCTATTCATTGCTTCCACAACTATTAGATTACCCATATCTAAAACTGCAACTTCCAAAAGTTCATTTTCGCCAAAATCATATTCTCTCAAATCGCAGTCTTCTATCGCTCCGTCTATTACCAAACTCATATATTCATCGATTTCTATGGTTGTACCGCCAAAATCAAGCGCAACTCCACTCTCTACGGGCAGTTCAAAAAGATGCAATACGCCGTTTTCTCTAACGATTGACGTAGGCATTTTGGTGTTTTCTTCCACGCCGTTATCAACCCTTAACCTTGCGCTCTTCAAAAGTTCGCGATACACCCTAAATCCTAAGCCGTTATTGTCGATGACTTCCACGGGAATAAGCGACTCTCCACAACCAAAAAATACTAGCGGAGTACCTTCCCCAAGCATCATTGAGCGGAAATTTTCCGAGTAAGTTTCCAACACCTTTTCTCCTAATACGATTTTACCTTCCGCCAAATCCACGCTGGATTCCACTATATGACCGCCAAACATAGAGTATGCCACAAAGGTCTTTCCGCACGCTGTAAAAGGACTGGGAGAACCAAGATATTCTATAATTTCTCCATCTTCTGCGGTAACGTCAAGGTCGCGCTTTACCCATTCTACGCCATCTTCGGAAAAACAAGCGGGTACTACGCCTTTTTGCTCCGATCCTATCAGCCATCGTTTGCCGGAAGAATAAAAAGTTTTGATTTCGCTAAACGCAGTATTTTTTAAAATCGCATTGGGATAAGGCTCAAAGTTTTCGCCGTCTTTGCTTACCGCAAGACGAATATTTGTCTTAAAAAACGCATTTTTAACGGCGTAATAAAGATATATCTTGCCATTTTTTACACACGCCGTAACGGAATCAACGTACCCTTTATGCGTTAGCGCAACTTCCTTTTCCGTCCATTCATAACAATCTTCCGAAACAAAATGTAAAACGATAGACTTGAATGCGCTACTAACGCTAAAAAACAAATGGAATTCTCCGCTCAAATAAACAACGGAAAATCCTTTTTCTCCACCAAAAGCAGGTATGCTATTGAACAAAATCTTATTGTCTACAGGTTCCATTTCTACCTTCCTTTTAGATATTTTATACTATTTTTAGCATATAGTCAATTACTTATTATTGCGCGCGTGAGTTTTTTGTGCTATAATTTGAATATGCAAAGAGAAAATTACCCCATCCCTAACTTTATTAGACCGCGTTTTAAGTCACTAGACGGCGATTGGACCGTCGACCTTTTTTGCGCCAACGAATCATACTCAATGGCAATCACGCTCCCTTGCGAACTTGGCTCTAATGCAAGCAATACCGGTAGCATCTCTAACGTCATAACCGCCGTATATCATAAAACGTTTGAACTTAACGCAAGCGAAATCAACGGCTCTGTTTTACTAAACTTTATATCCGTTTCTTCCGTTGCAACCATATACCTTAACGACGTTTTAGTAGCTCAAAATTACGGCAGTATGCACTCCTTGCATTTTGACGTCTCGCAACTTGTCAAAGACGGCGAAAACGTCCTAAAAGTTATAACTTCGCGCGAAAATGAAATGAATTTGCCACTAGGCATACTCGGCGACGTATGGCTGGAGTTTTCTGCAAAAACCTATTTTGGAGCAATAAGAACCTTTGGTTCTTTGCTTGATAAAAACATATATATTCAAGGCGCGCTCACGGGCGAAACCGAAGGCTATAAAGTTAAGGTAGAAATCGCATACGATAAAAAGCCCGTTGCAACCTATGAATATAGAGCAAAATCGGTATTAAATCTTAGCGCAAACCTAAAAACCCAAACGGTATATTTATGGCAAGCGCTTGAACCCCGTTTTTATGAAGTTAGACTTTCTCTATTTAACGCAAACGGCGGTCTTTGCGACCAAGTGTACACCTATTGCGCATTTAGGACGCTAACCTTAGTTGATAATAGACTTTACGTCAACGGCCAACCGACTTTTGTGCGCGCCGTAGAAGTAGACGGAGTATACGCCCACACGGGGCTGGTTGCGTCAAACGCTAAAGCTATCGCCCAAGATTACGCATCTCTTATGATGATGGGATTTAATGCCATACACTTTAATAGATACCCTACTCCAAGAGAACTTTATATTGCAGATAAGCTGGGCATCATGGTAAGAGCAAGTTTACAGGGAGAACGCAAAAACACCGACGTTCCCGAAAACTTTAACGCCTTCGCAACGGAAACGCAAATGGTAATAACTCGCGACTTTGGGCATCCAAGTTTAATAATGGAGATACCTTTTACCAACTATAACGGCTCACAAATCGTACAAGAATCAACCTATAAACTCATAAAACAAACCGACCCATATAAGCTAGTTAGCGTAAGCGGTGGTGACCTTTACAACACCGACCTATACGAATTCCGTGAAGATAGCGGTAGCAAGGATGAAATAGAAGAATGGCTAATTTATCGCTTTAACGGAGTCAAGTTAAACGAAAAAGAAGATATGAAAAGGCGCAAGCAAAAACCCGCTCTCATTTCCGAAGACGCACTGCGCGCTATGCCGGTTTACGTTGGCAGTATTACCGCCGGTACGCTAAGGCCTAACGACCTTTATAAAGAAGCGCAATTTATCACTAGCTACGCAGAACAACTTGACCTAATACTTTCTAGTGGGGCAATAGGCTTTACGCTAAGTCGATTATATGATTCCGTAGACAACAATAACGGACTACTTACCGCAAATAGAGATTTTAAAATAAGTCGCGATGGAATAGCCAAACTCCGCGCTATCAATAAGAAAAAAGCAATCAGCGAACAATAAGGAGCAAGTATGAGAGATCCCATAAAAGTTTTTAGTAAAGAAACGGGCAACGCCAACAATTATCGCATCCCATCCATTGTGCGCACCAATGACGGTAGCCTTGTTGCAAGCGCAGACGAGCGCTATTTTACGGGCATGGACAACCCTAACCGCATAGAAAAGGTCGTAAGAGTATCCGGTGATAACGGCTTAACCTGGGGAAAACAAATCACTGCGGTAGCAACCATGGGTGAAGATAAGATGCACTCATCCGCCGCCATAGACCCCGCTACGTTATACGACGATGCAACCAATACTATCTTTATGTTATACTCCTTTACCCCCGCAGGCATAGGCATACTAAACTGCTCTGCAGGTTCGGGCTTAGTTAACGGCAAGCAAAAAGTAGTAAAAGGACTTTGCTCATTTATCGTTGATAACGGAGAACTTACTTGGAAAGGCAAACCTACGAGTATAGGCGTTGATGAAAACGGCAACCTTTCCATCGGCGGTAATATCTTTACCGCATCTTCTCCGTACAAAGCATACGGCACTTCTTATCTTATGCTAACCAGTTCTAACGATAACGGCAACACTTGGTCTAAGCCCGTTTGTATTGACGCTATGGTAAAGTCAAAAAGAATGCACTTTATCGGTTCAGGCCCTGCTAACGGCATAAAAATCAAAGAAGGCAAATATGCCGGCCGTTTAATTTTCCCTGTATATTACGGACTTGGCAAAATGCCTATGAGTCTTACTTGCGCAGTTATATGGAGTGACGATCACGGCAAAACTTGGTCAATCGGCGCAACGCCCGAAATAAACGGAAGATTTCCCAAGAAAAATCCTTGGATTATTCCCGACCCACTAATGACTACGGAAAGTCAAGTAGTCGAGCTCCCCGGCGGTGATATTGCAGTATTTATGAGAAATCATAATAAGAAAAGAAGAATACTCCGCGCGGTATCAAAAGATGGTGGCGCAACGTGGTCCAAGCCGGAATTCATAGAAGACCTTCCCCAATGTATTTGCCAAATTACTGCAATAGGCTTTGAGTATGAAGGCAAATTTACCATTGCTTGCATTAACGCAAGCGACACAAAAAAGAGAGTTAACGGCCAACTAAAAATCTCTTTTGACGAAGGAAAAACCTTCCCCTATTCCTACACTATAACCGAAGGCGAATTCGTATACAGTAGCGCTGTTTACTTGGGCGATGGACAAATCGCAGTCCTTTATGAAGATTGCACCCAACACGAAGACATCAAGTTCACCGTCATAGACCTAAAAGACGTAATCAAATAAAACCTTTTAATAAACAAAAAAGCGTCCATTTCGGACGCTTTTATTTTATACTTTCTTTTTAAAGACTTTCTTTATTTTAACTTTCACGCCATCAAACACGTTCCTAATAGCATCTAGCCAAGATTTAGGAATATATTTTAATGCAAAATAGAATCCGATGAAAAGCCCTATTCCGCCTACGGAAATGGGAAGAGCTAGAATAAGCATATCTAGAGTATATACGTTACATAATCCAAACAGCGTTCTTGCAAACGGAACGAAGAAACATGCAACGAAGAAGATGGTTAATACGGAAACAAGCGCTATTCGAATCTTG
>JAZRAN010000188.1:0-6730 GCA_045634605.1 Candidatus Stercoripulliclostridium sp.
TCTACCCTAGGAGAAAATGATATTTGTCCGCCTACCGTTTCTTTTTCTATGATAAGAACGCTTTTGCCACCGCGGAGAGCGTATAACGCTGCAGTCATACCACTTGCTCCCGCGCCTATAACTATAATATCGTAATCGTAATTCATATCTGTTCCTTTACTTTAAAATCGCTCCGCTTTCGCGGAGCGACTTAGTTCCGTTTATATTTTAGCAAGCGCCATTGTCTTCGATAAACTTCTTGATATTAGATGCGTTTTCATACTTTACGCCGTCTACCATTAGAGTGGGAGCTTGTCTAATCTCATTGGCTTCAAATCTAGCCTTGGTGCTTGCGTCTGCTACTACGGTTTCGTACTTAATTCCTGCTTTATCAAGGAGCATCTTTACCATTTTGCAGTTGGGGCAAGTGGAAGTAGTATAAAGAGTGATGCCTGCTTCTACTTGGGGAGCGCAGTCAAACTTAACTTCTCCGCCTACTTGACTGTGGGGGGTATTGTATTTTGCTACGTTATATACCTTTCTGTCCTTGAATTCTTGGCTCTTGCCATCGTTCCAGTTTCTTACGGGACGATAGTAACCGGTAATACGGCTATAAACTTCGGTGGTTTGACCGCATACGGGGCAGGTATATTCTTCGCCACTAATGTAGCCGTGGTCCTTACAGATGGAGTAAGTGGGGCTCATTGAGTAGTAAGGCAAACGATAATTTTCCGCTATCTTTCTAACGAGATTCATAGCGCTTTGCCAACTGGGTAGACGTTCGCCGAGATATGCGTGGAATACGGTACCGGAAGTGTATAGAGTATGGAGTTCGTCTTGTAGGTCAAGAGCGGTAAATACGTCTTCGGTATAGCCAACGGGAAGGTGTGAGCTGTTGGTGTAGTAAGGAGTATCGTCCTTAGACTTAGCAGCGGTGATGATTCCGGGATAACGTTGAACGTCGTGCTTTGCAAGACGGAAAGAAGTAGATTCTGCAGGAGTTGCTTCCAAGTTGTATAGGTCGCCGTACTTTTCTTGATAGTCGGAAAGTCTTTCTCTCATATCATTAAGAACTTCTACTGCGAACTTTCTTGCCTTTTCTTCGGTTAGGTTTGCCTTAATCCAGTTTGCGTTCAAGCAAGCTTCGTTCATACCAACCAAACCGATGGTGGAGAAGTGGTTGTCAAGGTTGTCTAGGTAACGCTTGGTGTAGGGATACAAACCGTTTTCGAGAAGGTTAGAGATTACGTCACGCTTAATCTTAAGGCTTCTTGCGGAAACGTCCATCATCTTATCAAGACGAGCGTAGAAGTCTTTTTCGTCCTTAGCAATGTATGCTAGACGGGGCATATTGATGGTAACAACGCCGATAGAACCGGTAGATTCGCCACTACCAAAGAAACCGCCACTCTTCTTGCGAAGTTCACGAAGGTCAAGACGCAAACGACAGCACATTGAACGAACGTCGCTGGGCTCCATATCGCTGTTGATATAGTTGCTGAAATAAGGAGTGCCGTATTTTGCAGTCATTTCGAAAAGAAGCTTGTTGTTTTCGGTTTCCGACCAATCGAAGTCTGCGGTTATGGAGTAAGTGGGGATGGGATATTGGAAGCCACGGCCGTTAGCATCGCCTTGAATCATCGTTTCGATGAAGGCCTTGTTAATCATATCCATTTCCTTCTTACAATCTTTATATTTGAAGTCTTGTTCTTCTCCGCCTACGATAGCGTTAAGCTCTGCAAGGTCGTTGGGAACAACCCAGTCTAGAGTGATGTTGCTAAATGGCGCTTGGGTACCCCAGCGAGAAGGAATATTAACGCCGTATACGAAGCTTTGGATGCACTTCTTTACTTCATAATAAGAAAGGTTATCCTTCTTTACGAAGGGAGCAAGATAGGTGTCAAACGAGCTGAATGCTTGGGCGCCTGCCCATTCGTTTTGCATAATGCCAAGGAAGTTAACCATTTGGTTACAAAGCGTGGAAAGATGGCGAGCGGGAGAAGAAGTAATCTTGCCGGTAACACCGCCTAGACCTTCCTTGATAAGTTGTTTGAGAGACCAACCTGCGTAGTAGCCGGTAAGCATACTCATATCGTGGATATGGATGTCTGCCTTGCGGTGAGCGTTAGCGATTTCTTCATCATAAACTTCGCTTAGCCAATAGTTAGCGGTGATAGCGCCGGAGTTAGAAAGGATGAGTCCGCCTACGGAGTAGGTAACGGTGCTGTTTTCCTTAACGCGCCAGTCGCTTACGCTTAGATAATCATCGATAACCTTCTTATAGTCAAGAAGGGTTCCTTGGATGTTTCTTGCTTTTTCACGTTGCTTACGATAAAGGATATATGCCTTTGCAACGTCTGCGTAACCCGCTTGAATAAGAATGGTTTCTACGCTGTCTTGGATGTCTTCTACGGAAATAAAACCGTCTTTAATCTTGGAGTTAAAGTCCGCAGTAACTCTAAGAGCAAGAAGTTCTAGCGTGCTCCTATTATAATATTTATCTAATGAATCAAAGGCCTTGGAAATTGCGCCTATGATTTTATTAGTATCAAATTCTACTACTTTGCCTTCTCTGTTAACAACTTGGTACATAGTTTTTCTCCTTACAAAAAATGAAATCGTGCAACATTATTGTATTACACGATTTTCTTTATGTCAACAGAAAAATACAAGATATTGTGGTGAATTTTTTCTTACACCCCATTTTGACCACAAAATATTGTGGTATCCTTGGCTACCGACTTTCTACGGCCGATATGGTTTTTATTAAAATTTGCTTAAATTCTGCGATTTTCTCATCACTTGGGGGCGTGAACGTCCCGCACAAAATATCGCCCGAGTCCTTGAAGGATTGTATATAGTGTTTTTTTGCCCCTTGGAGCCACTTACCTATTGCCACTATATCTTGTGTAGTGTGCAATTCATCCATAATGGTCGTGCGGAATTCGTAAGGTACGTTACCATTTTTGAGCATTTCTATGCTACGCTCAATTCGAGAAACGTCAATGTTTTGTATCCCCGTGGTACAGGAATACTTTTCTTTACTGTTTTTGACGTCCATTGCAACGTAATCCAAAAGATTTAAGTCCAATAGTTCTTTTAGCGCATCAGGATGATAGCCGTTAGTGTCCAACTTGACCTTATATCCTAACGCCCTTACTTTTATGATGAATTCTTTTAGGTCCTTTTGTATGGTAGGCTCCCCGCCCGTTATTACTACGCCATCGAGAATGCCTTGGCGTTTTTTTAGAAAAGCCAGTACTTCATCTTCCGCAATATTCTCTCCTTCGCCCTTGACAAGAGTTGCATTATGACAAAACGGACAACGGAAAGAGCAACCTGCAGTAAAAACTATGCAAGCCACTTGTCCCGGGAAGTCTAGTACCGTGAGTTTTTGTAATCCTTGTATTTTCATATTATCCTTAATAAAGAAAACGCGTACGCGACTAGGCGTACGCGTCTACTTTTAGCGTTATTAGTTGATGAACTTCTTTCTGAATAGGAAGAAGAAAGACATACATAGGAAGATAATTCCCATACCGCCCGCTACTACCAAGATGGGAGCCGCTTCTTCTCTTGGGGTTACGAATACAACGTGTTGTCCTGCCGTAAGCTCTACTTCTATGAATCCGTTTTCATCGGGAGCGGATATCTCGTGTAAAACGTTGCTTTCGTTGTCCATAAACCAAGTTTGCGCGCCGACTTCGGTTAGCTCTTCGCTTAGCTTAATCTTGACGTGTACTTCTTTACCTTGCATATACTCTTGTAGCGTTACTCTTTCTTCGCCGTCTACAATATAGATAGTAAATGCGGAGTTGACCTTGGAAGTATAGTCGCCACCGGAAAGGCCTATATCTAAATCATAATCAACGGCAAGAGATTCGCTTGCGCCAAAACCGTCTTCTGCGCTGACCAAGAAGAATATGCCATCCTTTTCGGTAGTGAGTTCTCTCGGACGAATTTCAAACGTCATGCGATAAATATCGGGTTCTGCAAACTCGCCTGCCTTATCAGCCGTGATTTCCAGTTCGTATACGCCTACTTCGGTAAAGGAGTTTTCTACGAATATGCCGTCCATACTGAATACGGGAGTTGCGCCACTGCTTACTTCTACGTCCAAAACGTACGGAATTCCATCGTAGAGCTTGGAGTAGATTTCGTTCTTGACGGTTATCTTGGTAGCTTTCATTAGCGTGAAGATACCGGGCTTTACGATTACTTCATAGTTGGGGTTATCGTTATAACTTGCGGTGATGGGATATTCTCCGGGCGTCGTTCCGATTTCGCCTACTACTTGGATGTTAAGGTTGTCGCCCTTTAGTATTTTACCGAAGGTCTTATACGCTCTCTTGCTTAGCATTGATGCGGAAGTGCCTTCTTGGTTGAATACTTCTATGGTTATCTTGCGCGGAATAATGGTATATTTACCACTAATTAGCGTTACTGCATAATTGGGATTGACTACGCTACCGCTAATGATATATTCACCGGGAATTTTGCCTTCTTGGCGAACGAGAGATGCCTTCAAGGTATCATTGCCAATGAGCGCTCCTTCGGTTACTTGGAAGGTAAAGGGTAGGTCTTCGTCGCCATATTGACTTTCCTTGTTATCAACGGTAACGGTGATAGGTCTTGGAATAATTTCATACGTTCCCGCTGCAACCGTAATGTTGTAGTTTCCGCTAGAAGTCGTGTTTGCTACTAGCTTATAGATACCGATAGGATAACTTTCTTTGGGCTCGAGTTCTAGGTCTAGGTCGATATCGTCGCCTTCTATAAAGCCACCTGCAATAATTTCTACGCCGTTCGGGTCAAATATGGGTTCGTCGCCATAGTATCCGTGTTGATTTACAACCTTAACGGTAATATCGATGCGCTTAATATTTACGTATGCAGACTTAATTAGTTCGGTGGGTTCAAGATAGTTTACGTTATCGTAGGTATATATTGCTTGAACAACGTAGGTGCCTGCGTTCTTGAAAGTGAAAGGCTCTTGTTGGATTGCGCCGTCATAGGAATACTCTACGGTGATACCTACGGGCAAGCCTACTACCGCTATGGAGTGAGCGTGTCCATCGTACGCAACTTCCGTTGAAGTAAACGAGTGGTCTACTCCCGTAAAATCATACTTTGCCTTGTTGACGTTAATAACTTGCGTAAAGGACTTTGCTTCATAATTGGTAGTTTCGCTAAACGCTACCGCAACTTCCAATTTGCCACCTTCGGGAACGTTTAGGAAGGTGTTGTTTGACCAAGTTAGAGTTACTTCGTCAAGGTCGCCCTTTGCTACTATTTCATCATCTTCTGCCCAGATATGTTGTTCTGCGCCGTTATAAACGTAAATCTTGCTTAGTAGCGCGTTAAAGTTTGCTACGGGAAGAGCCTTTTCTACCGTAATATCAACAAGTTTGCTTGCTCCAAGATAATTGGTGCTTTCATTGATGGAAACGGTGACGGTATAACTTCCTGCGTTGATAATTTCATCCGTAGGATACTTTACGTTTGCTTGGGCGTCAGGTCTGTTGGTGTAGACGTAGGATTCCGCAGTTCTTCCTAGCGCAATTGCATAACCCGTATAAGTAAAAGTGGTTGCGTAGTGTTCTAGGTAGAGTATGGTTTCCGCCTTTTTGATGAGATACGTACCGGGAGTGATAACGTACTCGTAGTTACCGTTGGTGGCTTCTGCCGTAATAACGTACGAGCCTGCGTTGGTAGAGCCGTTTAGCACTCTTACTTGAACGCCTAGGTCATCCTTGCTATCGCCGTCTACTAATCCGGAAAATACTTCAAAGTCATTTTGGAGCGCGTAATTGTCGCCATAGGTGGATTCTTGGTCCGCTACCTTGATAGCAAGGTCTTTTTTGCCCACAACGTACTTTGCGCCTATTACGGTTACCGCATAGTTTGCGTTTGACGCTACTGCGGTTATATCATAGTTACCGCCTACGACGTATTTGTCTGCGTAGGTTAGCGAGAAGGTGAGTCCTAGATCGTCGCTATCTTGTACGAGAGCGCCCTTGGTAAACGAATAAGTTGTAGTTGCAGTTGCGGTATCGCCATAAGTTGCGCTCTTGTTATCAAGAGTAATTTCTACCGCCTTTGCTTTTACAATATAACTTGCTCCTATAACGGTAAAGTTATACCACTCGTTTTCGACAACGTCTGCGCTTAGCGTATAATCGCCGTCTACAACGTAGATGGGAGCATCTTCCACTTTGATAACTAAACTTAGATCGCCTGCATTTGCAAGGGTATCACCGCTTAACGTGTAATCCTTAGGTAGACTTGTTACGAATGCGATTAATCCATATTCGCCTTGTTGGTCAAGAAGAGTTATCGTTACGTTTCTCTTTCCAATCGTATAAACAGCAGTGATGACGTCGTTTATAACGTAGTTGCTATTGGAAATCGTAGCGCTTAGGTCGTATTCGCCGTGATTTGCGTTCATAACGTCACTCTTAGTGATAGTAACGCCCAGGTCGTCGCCGGATAATACGTTTGCGGAAGGAATTTCATACTTGGATTGGTCAACAATGATTTCTTCGCCATACATTGAGCCTTGGGGCAACAACTTAATATCAACCTTTCTAGGCTCAATCTTGAGCGTTGCGCTCATTGTGGGAATATTATCCTTATAACCTGCGGTTAGTACCTTGATGGTTGCGGTTACGCCGTATACGCCTGCATTGATGCGTCCTTCTTTGGTGTACTCGTAGGTAATTTGGATTGCTACTTCCGCAGGAAGTACGGA
>JAZRAN010000189.1:0-6023 GCA_045634605.1 Candidatus Stercoripulliclostridium sp.
ATCGTCGTTAAAATGTTGGTGCTCAACCAAGAATTGTCTAATAGAATAATTAGCGTTTACGAATCTACGATAGGTTTCTAGGAGTATAGATTGACCTTGCGCTGCGTAATCGGTCTTGATGTCGTTATAGTCACCCTTTAATTCTTTTCCGTTGCGATGGATGTAGTCTAGTCTACCGATTTCGGTTGCGCCCGAAGTAACCCAGAGATAACCGGGCTTTAGTTCTTTGGAAATTCTGGCTATAACGTTGTAGTCGATATCGTTGTTTGCCTTGTCGATGAGCGCCATTGAGCCGACTTTACCGACGAGTTCAATGTCAAATTTAGTCATAACGTACTCCTAATTCTTTGTCTACATTATATATATAGTAAGCGCTAATGTCAATCTTTTCTTTTACTGAACACACAACCGCAGTAGTTTTGGCGGTAAAGGTTATACTTTTTAGAGAGTTCTATCGAGCGAAGATATCCACCTTTTTTCTTAAAGTCGGTAGGTAGATATTTTGCGCCGTTTGAGTCTTCTAGCGACGTGCCGATAGCGTTTATGAGTTCTGCGTTTTTTAGTGGAGAAAGGGTTAGCGTCGTTGCAAAGTAGTCGTAATTGTTGCCTGCGATTTCCTTTGTTTTATTAAGTCGCAAAGCAAAACATTTTTCGCATCTTTTACCGCGTTCGGGTTCCTTTTCTAGCCCTTTGGAGTGCTCAAAGAAGATTTTTCCGTCGTATTCTCCGTCTATGACTTTTACGCCGAATTCTATTCCTAGTTTTACTAATTCTTGTAGCCTAAGTTCGTATTCCGCTTTGTCGGTAATGTTAGGATTATAGTAGAAAAGCGTAACGTCAAAAACGCCCGTAAGGTATTCCAAGCAGTAGGATGCGCAAGGCGCGCAACAAGCGTGCAAGAGAATAGAAGGGGTTTTTCCGTCCGCCTTTATCTTTTCTATCAATTTTTCTAATCCTATACTTGCGTTCATAGTTAAATTATAACACAAAAGCCAAAAATAGTATAGGTTTTTTATTAAACCTATAAAATTGCCTATTGCAAAAAACGGCGCGGTGGTATATCATATTATATATAAGAAAAACTATGTGTAGGAGATAAATTATGGCAAAACAAAACTTCGACAAACTTCTTACTCCTTTTGGCGAAAAGTTAGACAAGACTTGTCCGCTACCCGAGTATCCCCGTCCCCAAATGGTAAGAAACTCTTACGTCAACCTAAACGGTGAATGGGACTATGCGATTTTACCCAAGCGTGAAAAATTGGTTGAGTATCAAGGCAAGATAGTCGTGCCTTTCTCCCCCGAGTGTATTCTTTCCGGGGTAGAAAGAATTGTTACGCCAAACGATATTTTATATTATAAGCGCACCTTTACTTTGGAAGAAGGCTTTAACGTAGGAAGAGTACTTCTCCACTTTGACGCAGTTGATTATATTGCTCAAGTAAAGGTAAACGGCAAAGAAGTAATCACCCACCGCGGTGGATATTTCCCCTTCTACGCAGATATCACGGACGCTCTAATTGAAGGCGAAAACACCTTGACGCTAGAAGTTATTGACCCCACCGACACTTATGGACAAGCGCGCGGTAAACAAAAGATTAAGCGTGGCGGTATCTTCTATACTCCCCAATCCGGTATATGGCAAACGGTATGGATGGAATCCGTCCCCGCATCCTATATTGATAGCCTAATGATTACCCCGGATATTGACACTAATACCTTGAAGGTAAAGGCAAACATCGTCGGCGAAATAGGTGAAGGCAAGGTTATCGTAAAGGACAAGGGCGAAGTAAAGGCAACGGCGGTTATGGTAGAAGGCGAAGCGGTAATTACGCTAAGCGACTACGAACTATGGAGTCCGGAAAATCCCTATCTTTACGACCTGGAAGTTATCGTAGGCGAAGATAAGGTTGACTCATACTTTGGTATGCGCAAGTATTCCGTAGGCAAAGACGCAAACGGCAAACCCCGTATTATGCTAAACAACAAGCCTTACTTCCACAACGGACTTCTTGACCAGGGGTATTGGTCGGATGGTATGTATACTCCGCCTAGTGATGAAGCAATGATATACGATATAGAAATCACCAAGAAGATGGGCTTTAATATGCTACGCAAGCACATTAAGATTGAGCCACTCCGTTGGTATTATCACTGCGATAGACTCGGCATACTCGTATGGCAAGATTTCATAAACGGCGGTATGGGCGCAAACAAGCTCTTTAACGGCGCGTTAGGTTTGTTCCACATACAAGCAAAAGACAGTTGGTATTCTCTTTGCGGACGTCAAGACAAGGCGTGCAGGGACGAGTATTACGTAGACGCAGAAAGAACTATAAAAGAGCTATATAGTGTCGTATCTTTGGCGCTTTGGGTACCCTTTAACGAGAGTTGGGGACAATTCGACTCTCTCAAAGCAGTAGAGTTCATCAAGAAATTTGATACCACTCGTCCCATCGACCACGCAAGCGGTTGGATAGACCAAGGCGGTGGCGATTTCTATTCCTTGCACATTTATTTCCGTCCCGTAACTATTCCGGAAGCAGATAGTAAGGGTAGAACGATAATCCTTAGTGAGTTTGGCGGATATTCCGTACCTTGCGAAGGTCACGTATTCAATTTGAACAAGAGCTTTGGTTACAAGGCGTACAACTCGCTTGAAGACTTTGATAACGCATATCATAAACTCTTTGAAACTCAAATTCTTCCCATCATAGATAAAGGTCTTTCCGCAACGGTATATACTCAACTTACCGACGTAGAAGACGAAATCAACGGACTACTAACTTATGACCGCAAGGTTATAAAAGTAGATATGGAGAGAATTCAAGCGCTTAATAAAAAGATTCAATACTAAAACGCGTTTCTTTGGCGAATAATTTCACAAAACCAAGTCTCCCGGCAGGGCGCAGTAGGTTTACTACAGCACCCCTTGGGAGACTTTCATTTGCGCTCTTCATCCGTATAAATGCGTTTTAAGTGCGCCTAAAATTGCTATGTATAAGACGTGCGGGCGCAACTATAAAAAATCGCTCTTGATTATTTCTATTGAGTGTGTTAAAATAGGGGATATATAAAACTAAAAGGAGATAGCATATGGCAATTGGATATGGAATAATGTCGGCGCTTGCGGTCGTGCTACTTGCTTGCTATCACGTTTTAGTTAAGCGAAAGGAGTTTTGGCTAGGATTATTGTTTATTTGCGTGGCCATAGTGAATCTTGGCTATTTTATGCTTTCTCTCGCAAAGAGCGTAGAATTTGCTATTTTTGCAAATGATTTTGCATATCTAGGTAGCGTGTTCCTTTCTCCTTGTATGTTTTTTACCATTGTCAAGTTAAGCGGGTTTAAGGTAAATAAGAAACTTGCAATAGCGCTTATTAGTTTGGGCGCCGTAATGTTTTTAATAGTTGCCACAAGCGGATGGTTGCCTATATATTACAAGAGCGTATGGCTAGAATCGGTAAGTGGCGCAACAAGATTAAGAAAAGATTATGGCGTTTTGCACCCGTTATATACGGTATATTTGATTGCTTATTGTCTAGGTATGATAGGTGCAATAATCTATTCTTTAAAAAAGGGACAAAAGGGTTCGCATAAATTTGCAGGGCTTATGGCTGCAGTAGTATGTGGCAACGTAGTAATTTGGGGGGTAGAAAAATTTATTCCTTGGGAATATGAAATGTTGTCCGTTTCCTATATTCTTTCGGAACTTGTATTCCTATTCGTTTTTTGGATGATGCAAGACTACGTTCATCAAAGTGACGTGCAAAGTCAAATCAAAGTAGTAGAAGAAAAGTCTACGGTAGTGGTTGTCGATGATGCAACCAGAGCGGATAAACTAAACTTTGCTCTTGCGCTTCTTCCTACCAGCGCGTCTTTGACGGCAAAAGAAGTAGAAATATTGGAGTGTATTCTAGAGGGCAAAAAGAGAAAAGATATGGCGCTTGATATGTGTCTTTCCGAAAACACCATAAAGTCACACGTCAAGCATATCTATGAAAAATACCAAGTTTCATCCAGAGACGAACTTCTATCTTTAATATATCAGAGTGAAAAGTAACATCTATTTTAGTGTCCTAAAATAGAGATAATAGGATCTTTAACGCACGATAAACCGCAAAAAACAGCGGTTTATTTTTTTGACTAACCAACCCGGGAAACCGCGCTCTAACCCTAAAATCATCCTTTACAATATATGCGCGTGTATATAAAATTAAGTTATTAAGGTGACGCTTAATAAATCCAATATTCTTAAAGGAGATATGAGCATGAAAGCAAAAGAGTTTTTTGTAAAGCTTTGGACTAGCGTAAAAGCTTTTTCTATTAAAGCAGGAAAATGGATAGTTGCTAACAAAGTGATATCTATTCCCGTTGCTTGTGTGTTGGTAGCAGGTGTTGCTTGCTCAATTGCACTACCTATTGCATTACACGAGCACAAATTTAGTGAGGAGTGGGCAATTGATGACGGAAACCATTGGCATAACGCAACTTGCTCACACGAAGAAGAAAAAGCAGACTTTGGCGCGCACGTTTATGATAACGCTTGCGATACCACCTGTAACGTTTGTGGCGCAACCCGCATGGTAGGCGCTCACGTATACGACAATGCTTGCGATACCACTTGTAATGCTTGTGGCGCAACTCGTGCCATTACTCACGACCACGCTACTACTTTGACTGCAGGCGATACCACTCACTATTATCTCTGCTCGGTTTGTGGAGATAAGAAGGACGAAGTTGCTCACGTGTTTGACAAGACCGTTGCATCCAGCGAATATTTGAAGGCTGTGGCAACCGCAACAACCAAGGCGCAATATTACAAGTCTTGCGTATGCGGTAAAGCATCCGCTACCGAATATTTTGAAACCGATAAAGCACCCGCAAATCTTCAAGTTTCCGATATTTCCAAGACCTATGACGGCACGCCCGTTGCAGAGCCTACCGTTACGTTTGACGGTGTAGGTGCGGAAGCCTTCGCGTACTATAAGGGCAATGAAAAGCTCACCGAACGCCCCACCGATGCAGGCACCTATAAGGTGGTAGTAACGGTTGATGAAACCGAGACCCACGCAGGTGACCGCGTAGAAAGAGAGTTTACCATTGCAAAGAAGACGCTTTCCAACCTTTCGTTTGAATTTGTTTACAGAGGCGAAGTCAACTTCGAAACCGATTACTTAACCGAAGCGCAAGGTATCCTTGCAGCGGACGTAGCGGACGGAATTTTTATCTTTGTTCAGTTCGATAGCAAAAATGTCGGCGCGACTGTAACAGATATTGAAATTGACTTTGGCGAAAATGGTGATTCTTATAAAAACTACGAAATCGATATGGCGACCTTCACCGCAAGCATCGTTCCTAAGGTGCTTTCCAACCTTAGCGTGGATCTAATCTATGATGGTACCAATTCTTTTGAAGTTCCTTTGGGTGCAGCAAACGGTATTTTGGCAGGCGACGTAGCAGACGGCATTAAGGTTTGCATCACCTTTGCAAACAAAAACGTGGGCGCAGCGGTAACAGGCGCAGGTTTGGATGCAGATGACGGCGACAATTACACCAACTACGAGCTTGATCTTCCCACCTGCACCGCAAACATTACCCCCAAAACCTTGAACTACCTTGAAATTACCAAGGTTTATGACGATGAAGGTGTCCTTGCTTATGAGTTGGGCACGGAACACGGCGTTGTGGCAGGAGATACGGTACTTTTCTACTGTGACGAATCTCCCGATTATATCGTCGGTACTTACAATTTGATACCTTACGACGATCCGACTTCTATTGACGATCCCGGTGCCGATGACAGAGCGTTGCTTGCCGGAGCGGACAAGGCAAACTACAAGTTTGCGGAACGAATTGAAGGCAAATACAAGTTATGTGCCACGATTACCGTTACCAAGCGTCCTGTTTGGGCAGAAAACGTAAAGTTTACTTATGACGGAGAAAACAGTTTCTACGGTGATTATGCAACGTCTGAAATTGTCTTCCAAAAGGTAGTAACAGGCGAAACGATTAACGCTTGTG
>JAZRAN010000190.1:0-3363 GCA_045634605.1 Candidatus Stercoripulliclostridium sp.
TATTAAATAAAAAAGTCTTCCGTCGGGAGACTTTTATTTTTATGATGCCCTTCGCTAAAAGTGTGGTATGTTTGCTCAAAGAATTTCATACCCATCTAAATCATATTTTTCCTTGTGAGCGAAGTGAAACGTAGTGAAGCAATTCTGAATTCTGCATTCTGAATTCTGCATTTAATAAAACGCATTAGTTTAGATGAAGTACGAGCAAAAGAAAGTCTCCCAAGGGGTTGCTGTAGTAGACCTACTGCGCCCCGCAGGGAGACTTGGTTTTGTGAAGTAATTCGCTAAAATAATGCGTTTTAATTTATGTATTTGTCTAGGGCACCACTCCACTCCCCTACGTACTTTTCATAGGCGGAAGTAATGCCGTCCTTCTTCTTGATGCTACTCCAACCGTTATTTTGTCCGTTGGGAGTCTTGGAAGAAGTAAAGTTTATCATTGCTTGGTCGCTAAAAAGATATACCGCGCTCAAATTATTGCAGTACGCCAAGGGGGAAGTTGCGTGTCCGGGATAGTTATCTACGCTTGACTCGGGTAGGTTGGTTAGCCTAATTAGGACGATTGATAGGTCAACGTTACCTTGGAAAGCCGAATCGTACACACGCTCTACTCCAAGCCCTATAGCGAGCGTTTTTAGTCCGCTTTGGGAAAACGCCGAGCCTAATACGTCAAGGGAATTGCCTAGGTCTAGGACTACGGTATATAGGTTTTTGCAGTTATGGAAGGCTTGCTTGCCTATTTCCGTTAGCGCCTTATTGGAATAAAAGTAGGTTATCGCAGTGCCGTTAAAGGCATCCCCGCCAATATATTTTAGCGCAATATCGCCGTTTTTACCCTTACCTAACTCTACGTTTCCGTCCATCCATACTACGTCATATAGCGTTTTGCAAGTATAAAACGCGCGGTTTTCTATTCTTTCCAGGGTATCGGGTAATGAAACCTTTACGACTTCTTCGTGGACGAAATACTTACCTACGGAAATTACGTCATAACTTACTCCGCCGAGCGTTAGGCTAGATGGAATTCTAATTTCTCTCGTTGTGTCAAAGACGGAAGTTATCTTTACCCTATTAGAAGCGGGGTCGTATGCGCCACTCTCGTTAATAGGCTCAAAGGAAAACTTGGTGTTTCCTACCGTTACGATATAATCGTAAGCGCAAATATAATCTACGGTATCATCGACCGCCCAACTGCTGTTTTTATCACGATATGCGTTAAGGAGTTCCTTTTTTACGTAGAATTTAGCCTTGCGAGTGAGTCCCGTACCCCACGCATCCGTTTCCGTATAGGTGGGAAGAGTGTTTGAAAGTATGTTTATTGCCCTAAGATTAGTGTTACCCCAAAACGGCGCTTTACCATAGGTACGCAAGCTATAAAGGGTAATTTCTTCAAATTTTGATGCTTGGAAGCAGTTTTCGCCTAGAGTTTGGAGTTTACTTCCGCTTGTAAACCTTACGTTTTGGAGTCCGGTATTAGCAAATGCTTGCTTGCCTATAACCTTGAGTGAGTCGGGGAAAGCAACGTATTCCAGGCTCGTCATACCTTCGCCGGAAGACGCAAAAGCAAGTTCGCCAATACTTTCTACGCCTTCATTGAGTTTCAGGTTACCTAGCGCCATAGAGCCAACGAGAGCCGTACAGTTATAGAAGGTTTTAGTGGGAATAACTTTTAGTCCGGAAGTACCGCTAGTAGAAATTATAGCTCCGCTTTCGGTAAAGTTATAGGAAGTATATATGCTGTTTAGTTTTTTACATCCTTCAAAGACGCTAACACCGACGTCGCCTTCCTTCAAGGACAAATCCCTATGGAAATATACGGCGTAGAAACCCGACTCCGCAAAGGCGAAATCCCCTATTTTTTCTACTGACGGCGGAATCATAACGGTGGGTAATTCGGGGCGGAAATATGCTTCTCTATAAGGACTAAGCGCTCTAGTGAGCCAATGAGTGCCACGGAAAGCCGACTTACCTATTTCTTTTAGGGTATTGGGAAGCGTAGCAACTCTACTTCCTGAAAACCTACTTGCGCCACCAAGCACGATTTCTCCGCAGTTAGAGAAAGCCATAACGCCTATTTTTTCCACCGATGCAAGTTCGATTTGTAATCCTACGCAGTTAGCAAAAGCGTAATCGTCAATTTCCGTAACGGAGTTGGGAAGGATAAAGGTTTTGCCTTGACCGATAGTCGTAAATGCGCAGTAACCTATCTTTTTTACGGGTTTTCCGTCCAAAACGGCAGGAATTTCTATGGGGAAGCGTGTGCGCTTGCCTTCATCGGTTAGTCCCGTAATGGTTACGAATTCTTCGCCTACCGAGTACTTATACGGTCTTGCATAGTGAGCGTAAAGGGTGATATCTTTATAGAAATTATACTTGGAAAACTGCTCTATTTTTTGACCTTGACCGCCCTTTTCCGTGTACCATCCGTCAAAGACGTAGCCGTCTATACCATAGACAATTCTGCTTACGCTCGTCGATACGGTATCGTTCATATCTTCTTCCAAAGGAAGACTTATGGTATAAAGGAATTCGTTATCAACCGTAGTAACCAATCTACTTTCGCCGTTTTCTCCGCCGTAATCCAAGGTTAAGTTAAAGGTCGGTTGAATTCTTACCGTTTTGACGTTGTTTTCCGGGTTGATAACGGTTGCTATACCCGTGCGAGTTGAGTATTTTATTTCATCGATTTTGACTTCAAAATCACCGCTTTGTACGGGGGGGATTATATTATTGACTATGACGAGCGACGGCGTACTTTCCGGGGCAAAAAGTTCTTTTTCGTAGGTAACGCCGTTATAATTAAAGGACAAAATCTCGTTCCTATCGGGGTTAGATATGCTAATTTCTATGTTAAAATTTTCCAGTTGATTGCCGTCTTTTTCTAGGCAAACGGGGCTTTCTTCATCGCCGTTATGTCCGTTGAAGAAGGGCACAATCTTGACTTTTGTTAGAGTCGGCTTGACTTCCGTCTTGGTATCATCTCCACTTCCACCGCTAGAATTATTGCACGATACAACGGCTAGCGCAATAACTGCGACCAGTAGAATAATGGATATTAAAGAAAGGAATTTTGATTTAGTCATAATGTACCTTTTGGTTAAGCGCGGAGTCCGGAACGCGGAACGCGGAACGACTTCGTTGCGCCTTGCTCCACTCACACGGATTATATAATATAATACCTTTTCCCACGCAAAGCGTGGATTTCAACCAAACGAAATAAAGATTTCTACTTGCATAAGCAAGATTTCAATCTTTTCCTTGTGAGCGTAGTGTAACGGAGTGAAGTTCATTTTGCATTTTGCATTTTGCATTTTGCGTAGCATCGCTACGCATTTGCAAAACTTTACTTTCTCTTCTTCAATA
>JAZRAN010000191.1:0-9895 GCA_045634605.1 Candidatus Stercoripulliclostridium sp.
GTGACAGGGTCGGCTCCGATATGCCGTTATCAGACGCCCTGAAACCTTAACTCCCAGCATCCACCCAAGTTTGGGCAACTCAAGCAAACACAAGAAACTTCATCGATATGCTCTTTGACGGTATTTTAACCCCGCCCTCAACTATATCGCACCTGACTAGAATACTGCACCACCATATTAAGTTGTCTAAATTATAGCATATATTATAAAAATATGCAACTAATTACCTTTTAATGCAAAGATTGTTGGATTATTCAATTTCGCAGTCTTCAAGGTTAATTCTTGATAAATCTTGATTAAGTAGCTCAAGTTTTCCTTTGCTTTCCTTAATTTCTTCAACGAGTTTTTTACCTAGTTTAATTGCTTCTGCATAGAGAGAAAGTCCTTCATCGATAGAAAGATTTTCTTGTTCTAGCGTAGCAACGATTTGTTCGAGTTTTTCAATATCTTTTTCAAAACCCATGATTATACCTCTTCGTTTATAATAATTTCATTTACTGTTGCTTTAATTTTTCCGTCTTTTGCATATAGCGTTAGGTCGTCGCCCACGGAAAGTTTGCTTATATTTTGTACGGAAACACCGTCTTTTTCTGCTTTAAAGTATCCGGATTTTAATATTCTCAAAGGGCTTAGAGCATCAAGTTTGTTTATTAATATGCTAAGCTTGTTATCCTTTTCCGCAACGATTTTTTGCATGCTAAGTTGTGACTTATTAAGAGAGTTGAGTACTCTATTTTGCATATAGCCCAGCTTATTGCCTATTAAATAGGTAGATTTTCTTGACAAATCAGTTGCAATAAGTTGCTTTGTTTTAATTTTGTTTTCCAGCTTTCTTCCCGCAATACTAATTTGAGATATTATATCTTCTACCATTTGGGCAGTATCAAAGGCTACCATTTCTGCCGCTGCAGTAGGCGTTAGCGCCCTAGTGTCCGCAACCAAATCGCAAAGTGTAACGTCGGTTTCGTGGCCAATAGCGCTTATAACGTAGGTGTCCATGCGATAAATAGCCCTAACGACACCTTCGCTGTTAAAAGGCATCAAATCTTCAAACGAGCCACCGCCACGAGCAAGTATTATGGTATCGAATCCACCCCTGTCGGCAAGCTCAAGTCCCTTTATAATTTCGCTTTCAGCGCTCTTTCCTTGCACGGAAACGTTAACTATGCAAATATTGATTAAATTATTGTAGCGTCTAATCGTAGAGTAAATATCTTGAATGACAGCGCCTTCGATACTTGTTACTACGCAAAGATTTTTAGTATAAGCGGGCGCAGGAGTTTTATGCGCTTCATTAAAAATCCCTTCTTCCAGTAGCCTTTTCTTAAGTAGTTCCAGTTCAAGATGGAGTTTTCCCCTACCAAAAGGCTCTATTCTTCTTGCAACAAAGGAAAGCTTGCCGGTTTTTTGATAGTAATTGGGAGAACCAAACATCAAAACTTGCTCGCCGTTTTCCGGAACGTAAGTCTTGTCAACGGCAAAACAAACGATGCTAATTTGAGCATTTTCGTCTTTTAGGGTACAATAAAGGTTGCCCTTGTGAATGGAGCAACCGCTTACTTCCCCTAGAACGTACATATTGTGGAGTAGTTCTTCGGTATCAATTATTTTGCTAAGATAAAAATTTAGCTCGGAAACCGTAATATAATTGCGTTCAGCCATTATTTTGCAGTGAGCTCCTTATAAACCGAACTCAAAATGCCGTTAACGAAAGAATAACTTTTTTCGGTAGAGTATGTTTTAACGAGTTCTACCGCTTCTGCTATGGAAGTTCCAAGGGGAATGTCATCCATATACTTCATTTCGTATATAGCAAGAAGTAATGCCGCAAGGTCGAGTTTATAAATTCTATCAATGTCAAAACCCCTAGCGTACTTTGCAACAATTTCTTTTAGTTCGTCAAAATGTTTGATTACACCGCGATAAGCAGTATTGATGTAATCAATTTCCGACATAGGCATATCTCCAATGGTCATCATCATTAGAGTCGTCTCGTTGACGCTATTGGAGAAGAGATATTCGTATATTAGCTTAAAAACGCTGTCGCGTGATTGTTTTCTTTGGATCATAATTATTCTAGATGTTTACGTTAGCAACGTTTACGTTTATTCTTTTTACCGTGAATTTAGTAGCTGATTCTACGTCTTTTTTGATTGTTTCTTGTAGTTCGCAAACGACTTCGGGTATGCTCAATCCAAAGTTAACGTTGACGACCATATCTATGCTAACCTTGCCTTCATCGTCAATATAAACGTGGCAGTTAGTATTTTTTAGGCCGGTTAAACCTAGGCGGTATTTTACAACGCCGTCTTCTTTGGTAACCCCTTGTACTTTCTTAAGGGCTTCGTTGGCAATGCTTGCCACGATTGAAGTATATCTTGCTATTGCTTGCGGTTTAAGTTCTTCCATACAAGCATTTTAACACACTAATATATTATTTGCAAGAAATAAAATTAAATTACACGCGCGTATGCAATAAAAAGAGCCGATTGCTCGGCTCAAAATTTTATACGTAAGGAATAATTACGACGTCAGGCGCGGTAAAAGTTGTTTCCGTTTCCACGACGTTAAGGATTTGCGCGGCTTCTTCAAGCGTTAAATCTTCGTCCTTAACTACGATATTTACGTTTTCAGTAGACATTGTTACGATGCAGTCTTCAAAGCCCTTCGCCTTGATTAGCCCTTCTAGGACGAGTTCGGTTTCCATAGAAGAAGTGATGTTTAGCTTTTGGCTTTCCGCATCAAGAATTGCAGTTTCCGTTGATGATGCGGATGCAATTATTTCGTCAAGATAGGCTATTTCTTGATTTCTGGTTGATTCCCTATCCGTACGATAAGTTTCAAAGAAACTTTGTTCGGGTTGATTGCTTACGTCTCCTGCTCCGGTGTTAGAAGTTTTAACGTTCAAGAAATAGTTCAAGCAACCGGTACCGACCAGCAATGCAACCATAGCGCAAACGACTATGATTTTCTTCTTGTTGGTTTTTAGGGACTCTTTGATTTTGGCAAATTTGCTGTTTTGTTTCATGACATTCTCCTTGTATATATTTGAATTGAATTTTTATCTATATTTAACGCGGTGGAAACTGCGCTTAATATATTCAGTCTTACTTTGGGGTCGTCTGCCCCTTCCGCCACAACGATTACCCCTATTATTTCCGGCATTTTTTCTTGTAGCACGATAACGTTTTGATTAGAAATTATAGGCGCGCTTGTGTTAGTAGACGTCGTAGTTGAGTTGTTACCGCTAGACGTCGTAGTCGAGTGGTTGTTTTCCGTTGTTGCGGTAACTTGTTCTACGGTTGAATTAAAGGTAATTAGCACGCCAACTTCCCCAACGCCGTCTATTTGCGTTAATATTCCGCTCATACGGTCTTCTAGCCCATCTGTTAACGTTACGCCGGAGCTTTCTATTTCCACTTTCTTTTGGGTGTCTTTTTCGTTTACGCTAAAGTATATTAAGAGCACTATGGCAATTATGAGTAAAGAAAGAATAATTTCGTAATTTTTTATCGTTTTAATTTTTTGGAATAATTCTTTTAGTTTACCCATTGCTCAAAATTTCGACCAAGCTATCTTCTATGTTAAAGTAAAAAGTCACTTCGTCTTTAATCTCCTTTAAGAAATCTATATTCTCGTATTCGCTATTTATTACTGCATTTTGCGTATTTACAATAATTTTTAATATTTCGCCACCGTTTGCGGTGTCGCTTATGACCAATATTTCTACTCCGTCTATACCTTTTTTCTTCATAGAAGAAACGGCTTTATTTTTGAGCGTTTCATATTCTTTTTCTTTTAGTTGAGCAAGAAATGCTTGCTCCTTAACGGCATACTCGTTGGCGGTTGCGTTTTCCATATCGTTTTCCAAAATAGTAAGTAAATCTTTGTCGGATGAAAAAGCAGTTGTTATAGGCGCAAGTATTATCGCAAAAATTATTAGAGAGCAAACGATTTTGACGAATTTTTTAGTTTCTCCGTCTTGAAGGCAAAGGTCTATTAAAGTCGTAAGCAAAATTGCGCCGACTACGCTCATTATCCAGCTCCCGAACCCACTCATATTATTCCACCGTTAAAAGCGCCTATCGTTATGGATATGATAATAAAAACAATAAACGCAACCCCACCGATACAAGCAATCAAAAGATTCAAATGACCTGCGGTGTCATAAAGAAGATTAGACGTTTTAGTTTCGCCAAGTGGCTCTACGATGGATGAAACTAATTTAAGAGAAAATGAAAAAATAAGTATTTTTATTGTGGGAGCAACGATAATGCCAAGTAAAATCAAAAACGTCGTTAAACCCAGGGCGTTTTTAATTAACACGCAACTGGCCATAACTATATCAAAGCCTTCGCTCAAATAACCACCAAGTATGGGAATATAGCTAGAAAGCGCAAATTTGGCGGATTTTATACTAATAGAATCAAAACTGGCGCCTACCAATCCTTGTATTGACGTAAACGTGGTCACGATTGAAAACGTTATTCCCAGCGACCAATTGGCAATTGATTTTAGTGTTTTGCTTAACTTATCTAGTTTTATGGCGTTACTCATATTGCCCACGAAAGTTAATACTACAATGGCGCAAAAAGTGGGGATAATAAGATTTAATATAAGTTTTATAATTAGGTTTGATATAAGTAAAGTCGTAGGTTGCAGTAACGTTACCGCGCTTACCCCACCTAACGCAGTCACAAGAGAAATTAATATAGGAAAAATTCCATCAAGAAGTTTGTTGACGGAAACAAGGGATTGATAAGTAGATTTAACAACCGCCCCAAGAGAAATGGCAAGAGCGCAAAGAATTGCGCCGTATATAGCGAAATGAATAATGTTTTCTATGCCGTCTTTTTTAAAACCTGCGGTTATAGTTTTTGCAAGGCTACTTAGTATAGCAAGAGTTAAAATGCTCAAAACCGATGCAATAGAGCTTTTTAGACTACTTTTTATAGACTGCAATATAATTGTCAGGACGTTTTCAGCGCTAACCTTAATTTCTCCGTTTATAATACCCTTAACAAAGTCTTTTAGTGAATAGCCAAGGCTTCCTTCAAGTGATTGGAAGTATTCATTAAGATTTTCGCCAACCAAAGCGTCTAGATTTTCCGTAATTTCTTGCGTCAAATTTTCTTCTATTTCGCTTTTAGCGTTGGCGTATTCCGTTGTTTCAGATACTAAAAACGGCGCTAGCATAAAAGAAACGAGAAATATTAAGCCTAGACATCTTATTTTCATTTGACGATATTTCCTATGGAAGTAATGATATTTGTTATTATGGGAAGGGACAGGGTAAGTATAATAATTTTGCCTGCAAAAAGTACTTTTTTAGCAATAGACGGCGAGCCGTAGTCATCGCATAAGGTTGCCGTAAACTCTGCAACGTACCCTATTCCAATAACTTTGATTATGGTAAGAATCATTACGCCGTCAACGTTTGCAACTTCGGCAATTCTTTTGAATTCATCTATTAGGATTTTAAACTCGGGAATTAGCGAAAATAAAATGACAAGACCGGTAATAACGCTAGTAAAAACGGCAAACGACGGCTTGATTTCTTTTAATAGTCCTGCGCAAACCAACCCTAAAACAGCAATTCCAACAACTTTTAGTATAGTCATTAAAATAATCCGAAAAGATTTTGTACGGTACCCAAAAGTTCGCTAACTAAACTTATTACCATAATAAGCACTATGACGAGAGCCGTCAAAGTAACGAAAGTTGCAAGTTCTCTTTTATCACTTTTTTCCAAAATGCTATTTATAACCGTAGCAAGAATACCAACTCCCGCAATTTTTAATATTGTCTCAATACCCGTCATAAAATTATAATTATAAGACCAATTCCTAACAAAATTAGTAGTTTTCGGCCTAGTTCCCCCTTTTGAGATTTTTCTTTTTCGGCTTGTCGCAGGAGTCCGTCCACAATGATTTCCGCATTTTTTACGACTTCATTTTTAAAGTAATAGTCGGCCTTAGACAGTTCTCCAATGAACGTTGATATTTCTCGTACAACTTGCGCTCCAACGTTGGTTTTAGAGTCGGTTTTGTCAACTATGGAATAAAGGATTTCTTTTAGCTCGTTAGTTTTATAGTCATAATTCTTAACTAATTCCATAAGGTTGGATTTTAGGAATTCCGTTTCCCTTTTTACAAACGAAATAAAGCTTTTATAGTCTTCTAAAACTTGCAATCTTCTCTTATAATATCGTTCTATTCCGTATCCGAGATAACCAAGTAGAGCAACTACGACTATGGCAATAGCAATTTTTATCATCACAACCTTACTATTGATTTTATTGCGCCCACTTTGGGTTTATTACTAAGTTCAATAGCGTAGGAAAAGTTAGACAAAAGTCGCGAATATTTTTCCTTGAGTAGCGCTACGCTATTTCCGTGGGCGCTCGCTAGAATCTTTATGCCACACCTAACGATTTCTTCTATGACGCAAAGGTCGTTTTCCATAAAAAGCTCGTCTAAAATTATAACTTCCGGAGAAAGCGACCTAATTGCTCCTTCTATAACTAAATGTTTAGGGACTCCTAATAATATGTCTAATTTTTCGCCGAATTCATAAGAATTTGCATAAATTTCGCCCCTCTCATCAATTATAAGAGTATCCATTTTGCGACTGAGTTTTCTTGCAATATCTCGTATGAGCGTAGTTTTACCCGTATATGGCGGAGCGATTATTATAGTGTTTTCATAATTTTCAATAACGCTGTTTAATTGGTCGCTTGCGCCTAAAATTTGGCGCGGAATACGCAAACAAAGCGAAGAAAAATCTTTAATAGTAATTAGCTTGTTTCCATCGGTAACGCCTTTGCCGGAAAGCCCTATCCTTATGCCGTCGTAGGAAATAAATCCACTCTTTATTTCGTCTTGATAAGCGTATAATGAGTTTTTAGTCGCTTTACCTACAACGTATTCTATATCGTTGCTTGTGGCAACGTAGGCTGTAACGATAGAGCGCTCGGCGGTTTTGACGATAACTTTACGTCCGACTCTGAGTCTAATTTCGGTAATAGCGGTTTCCGGCACTCTGGAAAGTATCAAATCAAATAAATTGGGTGGAATAAGCGCGCTTAACATACAAAATTATATGCTAAAGCGCAAAAAAAAAGACGGAAGGAAATCCTTCCGCCTAGTTCTATTTGATATAAACGATTAGTTAGCGCGAGACATATATTCGCCGGTACGGGTATCGATTCTTATCATTTCTCCTTCTTCGATGAACAAAGGAACTTGGATAACGTATCCGGTTTCAATAGTAGCTTGCTTGGAGCCGGGTTGAGCGGTTGCGCCGGGGATAGCGGGTTCGCATTCGGTTACTTGGAGAACTACGAAGTTTTCGGGTTCTACGCTGAAGGGAGAATCTTTGTAGAAAGCTACGTCAACGATAGAGCCTTCCTTGATGAACTTGAGAGCTTCTTCAACAAGATTTTCGTTCATAGGAATCATATCGTAGGTTTCGTTGTCCATAAAGTAATATAGACCGTCGCCGTCACTGTAGCTGTAGCTCATCTTCTTACGTTCGATGTATGCTAAATCAAACTTTTCACTGGGGTTAAAAGTCTTTTCAAGAACGCTACCGGTCATAACGTTACGCATCTTTACGCGAACGAATGCTGCGCCTTTACCGGGCTTAACGTGTTGGAAATCAACAACTACTTGAACGGTGTTGTCCATTTCAAAAGTATCGCCTTTTCTTAAATCGCCTGCTAATTTATTTGCCATAAGTAAATATACCTCCGAAGTATTACTTTAATATTATTAAATTTTTATTTGAATTTGTCAAGTTATCCACTCCACTTTTTTGGAAAAGTACGATATCTTCTATTCTAACGCCATATTTTCCTTCAATATACACGCCCGGCTCTACGCTTAACACGCTTCCGACGGGTATAATCTCTTCACATCTGGGGGTAAGTCCGGGGCCTTCGTGTACGTCGATGCCTAGGCTATGACCTAACGAGTGGGTAAAATATTCTCCATATCCCTTTTCTTTTAGTACGTTTCTTGCAATAGCGTCGCCGTCTTTTCCCTTTATTCCTGCCTTTAGGTTTTTGATAGCCGTTTCTTGCGCTTCCAAAACTGCGTTATAAACTTCAACGTAACCTTCGGGGGCCTCCCCTACTACGAAAGAGCGTGTCATATCCGAGCAATAGCCGTTGTACTTTGCACCGAAATCCAAAGTGACGACGTCGTTTTTCAGTAGCGTGTTGTTGCCGGGGTGCGCGTGAGGTTTAGACGTATTCTTGCCGAATGCTACGATGGGCGGAAAAGCGAGTTCCGCGCCGTAAGCGTAGGTTTTGGAATTCATAAACGATGCAACTTCGAGCTCCGTCATACCGGGCTTGATATAATCAAGGGTATCGAGAAAAACTTTATCGGTAATTGCTTGCGCCCTTCTCATAAGGTCGAGCTCATAATCTTTTTTGACAGCGCGAAGTTTGCTTATGAGACTGGATGCGGGATAAAGCTTATAGGACTTAAAAATGCCTTTGTCGGAAATTTCTATAAAATGTTTGTGAGAAATCGACCAATCTTCATAGCCGACTTTTTTGCAACCGAGTTTTTTTACTAAATTTTTTGCAGTCGTAGCATAGCCAAGTTTGCCGATGTCTACGATTTCGAAATCTTTTAGTAATTCTCCTGCTTCTTCGCTTGTTCTTTTGTCGCAAATATAATACATTTTATCCTTTGTCAAAACAACGGATGCGTCTTCGTTAGCATAACCCGTAAAGTAAAAAAGGTTGGAAGGCAAAAGTACGATTACTGCGTCTAGTTTAGTAAATAAATTTTCCATACCGACATTATAAACCATAAGTGGTTTAAAGTCAATAGCGCTATTTAGTTTTAGACGTCGCAAGTAAGCCAACTATAAAACTTACGAATATAACGCAAGCAATACCGCCGGCAACAGCTTCCATTCCCCCCGTAACTGCGCCCAAAAGTCCGTTTTCAAGAGTGCCTTTAATTGCTCCTTTTGCTAGATTTGAGCCAAAACCAACTATCGGCACTGTTGCGCCGGCTTTACCCCACTCTCTAATATACTCAAAAACGCCTATGGTTTCCAAAACGACTCCGCTAAGAAGAAATCCAACCAAAATTCTTGCGGAAGTCATCTTTGTGGTATTAATTAAAATTTGACCGATTAAGCAAATAATACCGCCGACTAAAAACACTTTAAGATAATCTAAAATCATATTAATTTTCCCTTACGCTCTAATAAAACTTACGGCGTGAGCAATGCCCGGAATACTCTCGCCTTGAAGATTGCTGGTCTTTGACGTCAATGCTCCCGTAGGTATAAGTAGTACGCGTTTTAGCTCCCCTAATATCAATTTCTTGTACACGAAACTGTTAAAAACCGAACTCGAACATCCTGCTCCGCTACCGCCTTGACCTACGTCCTGCCCGACTCTGTTAAAGATTAAAACGCCACAATCGGTATAATTGTTTTTGAGCTTTATACCTTTCTCTTGCATTAGAGTTATTAGCAATCTATGCCCTGCTTCGCCCAGGTCGCCGGTTAGGATTAAATCATAATAATCAGGGCCCCTAGACGTCGCTTCAAAGTGAGCAAGCAAGGTTTCTCTCGCCGATGGAGCCATCGCAGCGCCCATATCGTTTGCGTCGGTTACCCCGTAATCAACAACTCTTCCAATAGTTGCGCAATCTATTTTTACAACGCCTTTATCTCGTCCCAGTAGCGTAGAGCCAACGCCCGTGCAAGTCCATTGAGCAAGCGGAGTGCGTTGATTTCCTAGCTCCAATGGAAAACGATACTGTCTTTCTGCCGTGGAAAAATGACTGGAAGTAGAGCAAATTATGCGCTTAAAGTTACCGCTATCAAGTAAGTTTGCCCCAAGAATTAGACTTTCTCCAAAGGT
>JAZRAN010000192.1:0-9450 GCA_045634605.1 Candidatus Stercoripulliclostridium sp.
ACGTATATGCTCCAAAGAGCGCTTGCCATCATAGAAGGTTACAACCCCGCCGTTGCTACTGTAGAAGAAACTTTAGCAAATCTAGGCTCGCAAATAGCTATAATAATAGCCATATATATAGTGGGTATCGTTAGTTCGGTACTCAGTAGCCGGTTGGTATTAAATATTCAAACCGGTACCTTGCGCGCGTTCCGTGAAGGTATGGTCGAAAAGATGGAAAAGCTACCCATCAAATATTTTGATACTCGCACGAACGGCGAAATAATGGCTCGTTACACTACGGATACGGATGCTATTAGAGAAATGATTTCCAACGGTATTCCGTCTATTATCAATTCCGTGCTAACAATAATCGGCGCATTTACGGTTATGCTAATATTTAGTCCTTTGCTTACTTTGTTCGTAATAGGTATGCTCATAGTTATGCTTATTGCAGTTACGATCGTAGGCGGAAAGGGCTCAAAGTATTTCATCAAGCAACAATCGTCACTCGCATCCGTAAACGGCTATATCGAAGAGTATATAAGCGGACAAAAGGTAGTACAAGTTTTTTGTAGGGAAGATAAGGTAAAAGAAGGCTTTGCAGAGCTAAACGACGACCTATGTAAGACGGCTACCAGCGCCCAATCTTTTGCGCATATTCTTATGCCGATAATGGGTAATTTGAGTTATATCAACTACGTTGTTACGGCTGTTGTCGGGGCAATACTCGTTGTTAATGGTAAGATGGACGGCATAGCGACGCTAATACCTTTCCTAAACCTTTCAAGACAATTTTCTATGCCTTTAACGCAAATTTCTCAACAATTCAACGGCATACTAAGCGCTCTTGCCGGCGCCGAAAGAATTTTTGCTCTAATGGAAGAAGCTCCGGAAACCGATGAAGGTTATGTAACTCTCGTTAACGCTCGCATTGATGAAAACGGAGTCATAACCGAGTGCGAAGAAAGAACGGGTCATTGGGCGTGGAAGCACTTCCATAAAGCAGACGGCACAACGACTTACGTTGAACTCAAAGGCGCGGTAGAATTCGAAAACGTTACCTTTGGCTATGAAGAAAACAAGATGGTACTAAAGGACGTTTCTTTGTATGCAAAGCCCGGCCAAAAGATAGCGCTCGTAGGCTCTACGGGAGCGGGTAAGACTACCATTACGAACCTTATAAACCGTTTCTACGACGTGCCCGATGGCAAGATAAGATACGATGGCATCAACATAAATAAAATCAAGAAAGACGACCTTCGCCGTTCGCTAGCTATGGTTTTGCAAGATACCCACTTGTTTACCGGTACGGTACGCGAAAATATTCGTTACGGTAACCTAAACGCCACTGATGAGCAAATAGAAGAAGCCGCTCGCCTTGCTAACGCGCATGACTTTATAATGCTAATGCCAGATGGATATGATACAATAATTAATGCCGATGGCTCCAACCTTTCACAAGGTCAAAGGCAACTTCTTGCCATAGCTCGCGCAGCCGTTGCAGACCCGCCGGTACTAATCCTTGACGAAGCAACCAGTTCTATTGATACTCGTACGGAAGCCTTAATTGAGCATGGTATGGACAAGCTAATGGAAGGAAGAACGGTTTTCGTAATAGCGCATAGACTCTCCACCGTTAGAAACGCAAACGCAATAATGGTCATAGAGCAAGGTCAAATTATCGAGCGTGGTAATCACGACCAACTAATAGAAAAGAAAGGCAAGTATTATCAACTTTACAATGGAATGTTTGAACTTAGTTAAAATCAATTGAACAATGAAAACGCACTCATAAGAGTGCGTTTTTTAATGCTTTCGCTATTGACGGGTTAGCATATATATGCTAAAATTAAATTAACGATAAATTTCGGGGAGACTAGAAAGGTGAAAAAGAAATTTTTATTCGTATCAATTATAATTTGTTTATTACTTGCCGTTTTGCTTACGGGATGTAGTTTTTTGGGTGGCGGAGATGATGAAAAAGAGTACAAACTTATTTTTGTCGGCACTTCTATTCCATCCGCACCCGTAGTTGACGGAGTTGTAACGTTACCTAAAAATCCTACGAGAGAAGGCTACGTTTTTGACGGCTGGTACGTTGATAGCGCTTGTACGATTTTGTTTGACCAAAAATATTTGAACGAACATCCCATAACTAGTGATATCCGTTTATATCATAGATGGGTAGAGATTGGCTCTAACGACGTAACCTTTACGCTAGACGTAAACGGCGGAGTAGCGCTTGTCGATGCGGAAGTAGTAATTACAAAAGGCGTTCACTCCGAACAAACATTACCAGTTCCAACTAGGGGCGGATACGTTTTTGTAGGTTGGTATGATGCCGAAGTCGGTGGCAATCAAATCGCCGATGAAGAAGGTATTGTTTCATATTATAACGGCGAAGACGCAACGTTGTATGCAAGATGGGAAGAAACTACCTATGAGATAATCGTAAACTCAATGGACGCAACGGTTGGCTCCGTTAGTGGCGGAAAGTCAAACGCATCGTATCTTGAAGAAATAGCCATAACGGCGACTACCCTTGACGATAATTATATCTTTGTAGGTTGGTTTAAGGGTGAGGACCTTGTTTCGGAAGATTTAGAATACGAATTTGAAGTAACGGAAGACGTAACGTTTACCGCGAAGTGGATAGGCGAAGAAAGAGTAGTTAATTTCTATCGCAACTATACCGAAGGTGATGAAAGCTTTGTAAGTTACACTTTTAATTATGGCTCTCAAGTTTCATATACCCCATCAAGAAGAGCGGGATATAGCTTTATCGGTTGGTATGATAACGTAGACTGCGTAGGCGAGCCTGTTTGCGTAAACGGCATATTCGAAAAGATGACCTACGCTAATAATACTTGCCTATATGCAGGATGGAGTGAAGGACACGACCAACTTCAATATGCGCCCATAGGCTCCACAAACGCAGTTAAAGTAGTAGGTGTTAACGATGGCGCAGGCGCGATTATTCATATTCCTACCGAGTGGAGCGGATATGACGTCACTACGATAGGCGCAAACGTCTTCAAGAATTCCAACAAGAACGCAATTATAATTTCATCAAGCATAACTGCGATAGAAGACGGCGCGTTTGACGGCGCAACAGCAAAGATATACTTTGATAAAGGAGCGGATTTAACACTTCTTAACGACGGAAACTTTACTCAAAGTCAAGAGATATATACGCACTTAACGCTAGAAAGCGAAAATGAGCTAAGCGATGGCAACTACGTTGAATCAAACGGCATTTTAGCGGATGACGTAATCAATAGCGTAGACGAAGGAAGGGCTTTCTATGCATATTGTTGGCTTTATACTTATACTAAACCTTTCACTTTGACGATTACCGAAGAAGTATATAGTGGCAACGATTCCGGTTTTATAGGAGCTATGACAGGCGCTGACGGTGTGTTCAAAAACGTCAATATAGAGATGTCTTTGAAGAGTGAAACCAGAAGTAATTACGATATAAGTTATAGTTCGTCTCAAAGAGAACTAACCTTTACGTTCACTAAGGATGCGGAAGTAATGCTTGCTAGCGGATATACCGACGGCGGAAAACAACAAGTTCAAACTAAGAGTTTGATAGGCATCAATAACGTAGGTGAAACGCACGATTTTGCTATTGATGGTATGCCCGAATACGTTGTATACAACTCCGAGCAACTCGTATACGCAGTTGAATACGGCTACAAGCCCGTTTTTGGAGTTGCGGGAACGAGCGCAGAAAATTGCTACAACAAGGCCCGTCAAGCGCTCACGCAAATTATTAACCCCACCATGAGCGAAATAGAAAAGATTACCGCTATTCACGATTACGTTGCGTTGAACGTCACCTATGATAGCGCGCTTTTGGGTTTGAGCACTGCCCCCGGTGTCGATGCCGAAGACGTAATACATTATCGTGGATTCTATATTGAAGGCGTATTTGAAGACGGCAAAGCCGTTTGCGACGGCATAACCAAAGCATTTATGCTTATGTGTAGAATAGAAGGCATAGAAGCAATTAGAGTTGCAGGCGTAAGTAGGTCTTGGAATCAATCTTTAGGTCAATACGTAGAAGTAGGTCATGCGTGGAACAAGGTTCACGTAGACGGCGTTTGGTACACTATCGACGTAACTAACGACGACTCCATTATAAGACTCGATGGAACGGATTACGAAGTTCTAAATCATAGACTATTTATGGTAAGCGACGCATCAATTGCATCAAGCCACATAGAAAACGAAACGTTACATCCCCACGTTTCCACGGGAACCTATAATTATCACGCAAACACCAAGTATGATGATACGAGAGATTTGGTTATTACTTCTCAACTTGAACTTGATATTATAACCCAAAAACTCGTGGCTCTTGCGAATAATACCGATACTTTCTATACCGTAGAAGTAATTTTTGAAGGCGTAAATCCCGAAAGTTTAAATTTCACCAAACATTTAGGCTCTTATGCGTACGTTCCCAAGTATGAAATAGGAGATAGCGGAATCTATCTAATAAACTTCCTTAAGAAAAGCTAATAAGGAGTATACTCTCTCGGAATATGCAACCGAATCAAACTATCGAACTAAATATCATTGACGTTGGAATGGAAGGAGAAGGCATAGCTAAATACGAAGGCTATACCTTCTTCGTTCCGTATGCGCTACCGGGTGAAGTTGTAAAAGCAAAAATAACACACCTAAAGAAGAATAAGAATTTAGGGTATGCAACCCTAAAAGAAGTAGTTGTGGAGTCGCCCGATAGAGTAAAAACTCCATGCAACCGCTTTGGAAGATGTGGCGGATGCACTATGATGCACCTAGATTACCAAAAGCAGTTAGAGTATAAAAAGAAAAATCTTTCGGCGGTCCTTCGCAAAAATGCAGGATATTTGGGAGAAATAAATGACGTAGTAGCGTCTAGTCCTTATGAGTATCGCAATAAAGCGCAACTGCCTTTCGGTATGGTGAGTGGTAAAGTGGCGGTTGGTTTTTATGGTACAGGCACCCACAAAATAGTATCTTCCACAAAGTGCTTTTTGCACGGTGAATGGCTCGAAAGACTTATAAAAATAACACTTGACTTTGCAAATGAAGAAGGACTAACCGCATACGAAGAAGAGAGTAAAAAAGGGCTACTTAGACACTTGGTTGCAAGATACCTAGGCAATAAAATGGTCGTAACTCTAGTTATTAACGGAGATAGCGTAAAAAATATAGGAAAGTACGCAACCGCTTTGCAAGAAGAATTCCCCGGAGTCGCTTTATATTTGAGTCCCAATAAAAAAGACACAAACGTCATTTTGGGAGACGGCCTAATACCTGTTTTGCCTACTCCGCAGTCGGTGGAAATTATGGGAGTAAACATAGGCGTTAACCCTTTCTCATTTTTCCAAATAAACGATGAAATAAGGGAAAAGTTATATTCCTACGTCATAGAGAAAATCGCGCCGGATGAAAATACCGTTGTAATAGACGCATATGCAGGAGTAGGATTGCTTGGCGCAATAATGGCGAAAAAAGGAGCAAGCGTATTTAATATAGAAATTATCAAAGAGGCAACCGCGGACGCCAATCTTCTTTATGAAAATAATGGTTTGTCGGAAAAGGTTATAAATATTTGCGGAGATGCAAGCAAAGAATTAAAGAATATCGTTGCGGAAACCAATACCGATAAACAAAGTCCCCAAAGTATCAAGTTTAACAAACTTGTTAAAGAAGGGAAAAAAGTCAAAATCGTTCTTGACCCACCAAGAAAAGGAATATCAAAGGAAGTCGCAGATACTTTGAACGAACTCTCTAGAGCGCTCGATTTCGAGTTAATCTACATATCTTGTAACCCCGCAACCCTTTCTCGTGACGTAGCAAATCTTACTGAGTTCAAGGTTATGGAAGTAACTCCGTTTGATATGTTTCCCCACACAAGCCACGTTGAATCTGTCGTTTGTTTGACGAAGCAGACAAACAAAGTTATATAGCAAGGAGATTTTATGTTTTCTTTTATTTCGGAAGCCCGACTTAGCATATTGAAAAAACTCGGTTTTAGCGACGTGCCAGACTGTGACCCGAGCTATGCGTTCGGCACGCAGGCGATGGCGCTCGATGCACAAATGTTTGTAGAGGGCGACCACGACACGGATTGCGCCTACATTTATTATGCTTGTGTAACGGACAAAGATAAGACACTCGACGGGTTGTTTTACGCGCCATCGTTGCTGGAATATATGCCCGTTTTTGCTAATAGTGAGTGGCGCTTTGATGCTATACTTTCAGACATATGCGAAACCATATCATGCGAAGCATCCGTTCAAAGCATCGGTGGATTTCCGATGATTTTTATCCCCACCGACGAATACGATTTTAGCGAAGGGGAATGCTTGCGCTTTCCGCTCAGCGATATGCGAAAACTCATCGGAATCACGGATTATTTCCTTTCCCGTGAAAGAATGCGCTTTATGAGAAAAAGCAATGCATCCACTGAAGAATGAGTCCTAAATACAACGTCTATGACAAAAAACTCCACAGGTAAACGTATCGCTATTCCGCAGAATAAAAGTGATTTTTGAGCGAAACTCGAAACTTCAATTTACATCTGTTTGGTATAACATATCGAAGAAAGGAGAAAGAGAATGATTCCTTATTATTTGAAAAATCGCATCACTAACGTTAAAGAGAAAAAAGACTCTACTGTCGGTATACTTACTTCTTCCGCAGGAAACACAAATTTGGAAATATACTTTTACGGAGATACTGTAAAAATCAAAAAAACACCGTATATTGTGGATGCGGAATTTCCTTGTTTGATAATTGCAAAAGACATTGCAACGGGTGAAACATTTACCGTTTTTGACGGCATGAAGCATGGATATGATGCAATGTTTTGTAACGAGACTTGTGCTGATGCAGAGCGCGAATTAAAACTTTACGAGCATTGTACAGGAAAAATACAAATCTCACTTGGTTATTCGATTGATTACGAAGAAGAAAAAAAGGAATATGAGTTCAACGAAAATGGCGAGGTCATATTGATGTACGGATCTCTCGATTGGGAGCGAGCAAAATCGATTGGATTTGATTGGCTTTCATTAAAATTTGTATATTGCATTTGCAAGAGGGAATTTGTCGATTTGGAGTTGGCTTGATTACAGATTGTAAATATACCTTTTGGAGCCCCCACCCACGTCGAAACAGTTGTTTGCTTTAAGAAAGGATAATTGCTTAATGAAGAGAACTTTAATTAGCGAAATACCATTTGAATTAGGCTCGGAGTTGGAGCGTTTTGTTTTGGGCGCGCCGATTTACGATAGCTCTTGTAACTCGGATGCAAAGGTGTATTTTGTTGATAAGAGAGAAGGATATTTTCTTAAAGTTGGAAATAAAGGCTCTCTTTATAGAGAAGCAGAAATGACTAGATATTTTAATAGTAAAGGGTTAGGCGCAGAAGTGCTTTCCTATGCGTCGCAGGAAAACGACATTCTTTTAACTAAACGTGTAGCAGGGGAAGATTGTACTTATGAAAAATATCTTGCCAATCCTACAAGATTATGCGATATTTTAGCGACAACCCTTAGAAAATTGCACGAGATAGATTTTAGAGATTGTCCAATTACGGATAAAATGAAAGAGTATTTTGCTACTGCGGAGAAAAATTATAGATTAGACGAGTACGACAAAAGTCACTTTCCAGATAGCTTTGGTTATAGGTCGGCAGAAGATGCTTATGCGGTTTTCCAAAGTAGTAAAGCTAGCTTAACGGACAAGGTGTTACTTCACGGTGATTATTGTCTACCTAACGTCATACTTGATGATTGGAAGTTTTCCGGTTTTATAGACGTAGGTCAAGGTGGAGTAGGGGATAGGCACGTGGACGTCTTTTGGGGTATATGGACGTTAGAGTTTAACCTTAAAACAAACGTCTATCGCAATCGTTTTTTGGACGCGTATGGTCGCGACTTAATAGATGAAGAAAAGCTCAAGGTTATAGGAGCAATAGAAGTTTTTGGGTAGAGCTAATATAAAAAGGAGAAATATTATGGCAGATAACACGCAAGCAGAAAACTGGAACAAAATGTGGGATATGTGGTCGGAGAATAAACTGCCACTTCCGTTAAGTGAATTATTGACGTATGATTCTGAAGTCAACAATGGCGGACATTATCAATATTTTGATAGCCTAGGATATATTAGTGACGTCAAAAAGAGTGTTGCCATAGTAAAAAAGTTATTGCCACTAGGCTTAAAGCTCAATTTGGCAAAAGCATATAGAGCGTACGTCAAAAGCCTTAAGGAAATTGACGTTGACGAAATAATGGAAAAATGCGATAATTACTATTATAGTAAAGAGAGCACCATAGAAAATTTGCTTAATAAACACGCAAATAAATTTTAGTGCCATAGGAGTAAATATGGGCATATTAAACGATTATTATTACGCATCGTATTCGGAGCATATTAGGACGGCATTTTCAGGCAAAGGAAACAGAAAGAATTTTCGCTATCTAATGCACGCTATTCGCTTATTTAACAAAAACAAAGCAGTTAGGGCCATAAAAGTATTGGAACACATAGAAAAGGAATGCAAAACAAGCGATGATTTTTGCGCTGTTTTGATGTTCAAAGCATTGTGTTACGAAGATTTAGGCTACGTTGGATTTGCTATAATGGCGTATGAAAAATTGTTAACTTACGATGACAATAGGAGTTCCGCTTTGTCTAATTTGGGAAGGTTATACGTTACACATGGCGACTATAATAAAGCCATAGATGTTTATAGCAAAGCAATAGGCAAGGATGCATCTAACATGTTTGCTTTTAGCAATATGGCTAATTTGTACTATAAAATGGGTGAATATGAAAATGCTCTCAAATATGCGGTTGCTGCTTTAAAAATCAAAGGCAATTTGTATCAAGCATCCAACTGCGCGTGCCTAAGCAGTTATGCTTTGGGGGACAATGAAAACGGGAAAAAGTATTATGGCATTTCTATTGCTAACGGCGTAGGGCGTAGGGAACTCGACGAAGCCGTAGAAAATGCAAAAGCAATATATAACGAGAGATTCTAATAGTAAAATGGCAAAGAAACAAGAGAAAACCAATGTAATGAGAATTTTAGAGCAAAAGAAAGTGGAGTATAACGCTTACTTTTATGATACTGAAGTTGCGGTTAGTGGAACGGAAGTGGCTCGAAAAATCGGAAAGGACCCGTCTTGCGTATATAAGACTCTCGTTACTGTGGGGGCATCAAAGCAAAACTACGTTTTCGTCGTGCCGGTAGAAATGGAACTCGACTTGAGAAAAGCAGCAAAGGCGGTTGGCGAAAAAAGCATAAGCATGATAAAGTCCAAAGAACTTTTGGAATTAACGGGTTACGTACACGGCGGATGCTCACCAATAGGCATGAAAAAGTTTTTCGTTACCACCATTGACGTTTCTGCTAAAGACGTAGATAAAATAATATTTAGTGCCGGTAAAATAGGT
>JAZRAN010000193.1:0-3233 GCA_045634605.1 Candidatus Stercoripulliclostridium sp.
CCAGATAATCATAAACAGCCTTCATCGTGTCTTTGGAAGTCGTCGTCCAGAAGTTAAAATGGTAGCAATGGTTATCTATAAAGTTGGTGGAATGCTTTTCTACGAGAGGTATGCCTGCTTTTCTTATGTTTTCACAAAGGAATTCCCCTTGACCTTTACAGAACATATCTTGTTCGGAAAGAGTTATTACGCAAGCAGGCCATTTTTCATTAACGTAAGTGGAAGGACTAATTTCATTAAAGAATTCGTATTCTTCCTTATTGGAATAGTCTTCATTAAACTTAAAGTGAGTATATCCTTCGCCTATACATCTTACCATACCAAAGGGTATTTTGAGTTTCAATGAAGAAACTAGGTCGTATATGCCACAAAAACTTACTAAACCTGCGGGCTTAATCTTAGACTCGGGAAGTCCTACTTTTGCCGTTAATTCATCATCATACGCCGCAGCTACGCAATAAGTCGCAGCGTATGCGCCTGCGGAGTCGCCGGTCAAAACAACTTTATCAAGATTAAGGTTGTATTTCTCTTTTAGTACTTCTAGATAATTGAGCGCAGTAACTACGTCATAAGGTAGCGCCGGGAAAGCGTACTCGGGAGAAAGACGATAGTTGATATTCCATACAAACCATCCCCTATCCGCATAAAGATGAGCAATACTCTTCCTGTGCTTTTTATCTCCCTTAACAAATCCGCCGCCGTGAACGTTCAATATTACGGGCATGGGCTCGCTTGCGCCTTCTTTAAAGTAGATATCGCCCTTGCAAGCTTCGTATTCATCATTATAGGAAATATCCTTAACGCATTTGATACCTTCTTTATTAATGTAATTTTGGAAGGGATGGAATAGAATATCTATCGCTTTGAAAACAAATTCGGCTCTATTCATAATTTTCTCCTTTTAACCTTACTTTTGGATTACAGTCAAGAATTCTGCGTCTCCGCCCATTGGCACTTGCGCGTGGGGAAGAGATGCGTTAAAGTATATGCTATCACCCGCTCTTAGATAATATTCCTTATCGCCAAGCATAAGAAGTAGTTTTCCCTTTAGGACGTAGTTAAGTTCTTGACCACTATGTCTTACAAGCTCGGGAGTAACGCCTTCCTTGAGTTCTACTATCATAGGTTCAAGCTCGGGGTTAATGAAATCTGCGTTTAGAGATATGAAAGAGTAACCGGCATATCTTTCTATACTAGTGCCTTTGCCGGCGTAAACAACGGTTGCGTCGTGCTTGGTTGCGCCCTTACCGAACAAAATTACGCTAGGGTCAATTTCCAATACGCCTGCGATGTTATAAAGTATTCCAATAGGAATATCGCGTTCTGCGTTTTCATATTCTGCATATTCGCCCGCAGTCATGCCTAGTTTTTCCGCAAACGCTTCTACCGTATAGTCGGAAAATTCTCTAAGGTCTTTGATTCTTGCTGAAATTTCTTGTAATTGTTTGTGTGCTAACATATCTATTACCTTCCATATGGAAATTGTTTATTTTTTCTTCTCTTATCCTTCATCTTGAATTTATACGGGTCAATTTTGTTTTTTGCAAACTCGCAAAACTCAATGAAGTTCCCTTCCGTCATGCTATCGTACTTGACGTAGTAAGTCGATGCGGCGCCTGCGTAGATATACACCCTATCTTTTAGGAGCGCAACCTTTTCGACTTGGTCATAACTACGCTTTTCCGTATAAGCGTCTTCTCCGCCGTTTTCATTGACGGTGATATCAAACCCGTCTTCATAGAAGACGATATCCCAAGTTTTAGTGTTTCTCTTTTGAAATTCTTCCGTATAATTCTTCTTGGAAACTACTAGATATACGACTACTGCTCCCGCCATAAGAAGTAAGGTTATACCGGCAAGAATTGCAACTATTATTTGATTAAAAGCAAAATACATAACGAAAGCGCCCACTATTAGAGCAATGACTAAAACGAGCTCTTTTATGCCAACGTACTTGCGAAGATAATATCTTGAGCAAGCCATATAGTCTTTTTCGTTAATTTTTACCGTTGCTTTAAATCTATTCATTATACGCCCTTTAAAGTAGGATATATTCCGTTTGCGATATCAACGCCATCACAATTCCAAACGTTAACGTCAAACCCAAGCGAACTACCGCTAGTATAGAAAGTAGAGTCGTTAAGTCTATTTTCCGTTTGAGTAGGCGCAGTATTGGGATAAGTCTTTTCTTCACCGGACGTTGCGTCGACGTATTTGCCCGTAAAGATAGCGCCGTTACGCTTTACTTCTACGCTATCAAGCGTATAGACGTGGAAGAAATTGGTGTTTACGACTTCATTGGTTGAGTGACCAGTAAGGTTGCCTGCAAACGCAGTGTTGTGCGCAATATCATCCGCATCCGTTGCGTTATTCTTCGGTCTATTGGAAATAGCGGAAACACTTCCTAGTGACACGCAACTTCTAACGAGTTGTTCATACGATTGACCGATGAGTCCGCCGGCAAATACCGAATAGTATACGCTTGCATTGACTACTTCGCCCTTATCATCCTTAAATTCGGTTTCGGTTGCGTTTGCTTCTACGCTACCAAATGCTAGGCAACGCTCAATAATCGCAAAACTAAACTTCAACTTATTGTTTTCTATATTGGAAACAATGTCATCGTTATTAAAGATGCTAGAATGAAAATCTTCTCTACCAAAGATAGGCAAATCGGCGTTCGCTCTACCGACTAGACCGCCTGCGTATTCGCTTGCGAATACGTTGCCTTTTGCATAAGCATCTCTAACCGTTCCGCCGGCTGCAGTAACGTAATCAAAAATATTTACGCCGACAAGACCGCCTGCCGTTCTTGCCTTGACGTTACCTTCCGCATAGGAACGTTGTATACTACCTTCGGTAAAGTTATACGCAACAAGACCGCCTGCTATTGCAGGATATGATAAAGAGCCTTCCGCATCGCCTAGCGCATAGCTCAATGATATGCTACCATTGTTATAGCCTACAAGACCACCTGCATATCTGCCACGTACATATACGTTCGCATTAGAACTTGCGATAGCGCCCTTACTATTAAAACCTGCGATACCGCCAAGATATACTTCGTCGGCATTAGATTCGGAAGTTATTTGACCGCTTGCAGATACGCCATGTACGTTTGCGCCTTCCACAAATCCTACTATGCCACCATAGTAAACTTGAGAAGTAGGCTCTGCATATGAGCCGAACAAACTATCCCACATGTTGCCGGTATATTCTATTTCATAGTTAAC
>JAZRAN010000194.1:0-2511 GCA_045634605.1 Candidatus Stercoripulliclostridium sp.
CGTATATAGCTCGTATGCTTTTACTCCTTGATAGACAAGCATACTTAATCCATTACCGCATTTTAGTCCTTTTTCTTTTCCTTTTTGTACCAAACGAGTTGTGAGTGGATTATATATTACGTCGTAAACAGCCGTTACGCTTTCTAGTCTTTCTAGGTCTACAACAACGTCGTCTACACGTGGAAACATGCCTACGGGGGTTGTATTGATAATTACTTCCACGCTAGTGTCAGAGTATAGTTTTTCGTAATTATAATCTCCACTGCGAGAGCAAACTTTCACTTCTTTTGCTCCAAGGTTATTAGCAACGTAGACCGCGCATTTACTAGTACCGCCACTACCTAAAACCGCCACGGTTTTGCCACTAATTTCTATGCCGTTTTCCTTTATCGCTCTTGCCATACCATAACAATCGGTATTATAACCATAGAGCTTGCCATCTCTTTTTACCACCGTGTTGACAGCGCCTATTTCCTTAGCTTCCGTGGATATGTAATCAAGCGCCGACATGACCGTTTCCTTGTATGGTATGGTTACGTTAAAGCCATCATAGTCTTTGGCTCTTACCCACAAAAGAAAATCTTTCTCCGTAGGAAATTCTTTTACGCCATAATCTAACCCCAATCTTTGATAAATATCAGGGCTCAACGTATGGGGTAAGCTTTTTCCCGTAACGAAATATTTTCCTTTTCTCAAAACGCTCATATTAGTTTCCTTTGTATTCCAAGTACTTATCGTAAACGGCAATCGCAACCGCGCTCTCTATTGCGGGAACGGCCCTTGGCACTATGCACGAGTCGTGTCTTCCTTTTACGCTTACTTTTGTAGGTGTCATATTGGCAAGGTCAACGCTATCTTGCTCTATTAAAATAGAAGGGGTAGGGCGCATAGCAACTCGTAGCGTAAGTGGCATACCATTAGTAATACCGCCGTTAATTCCACCCGAGTTGTTAGTAAGAGTAACAACTTTTCCGTCCTTTATTCCAAAGGCATCGTTACACTCTGAGCCTAGTCCATTGCTAAACCCAAAGCCTAATCCAAACTCTATTCCCTTTACGCCGGGTACGGCAAAAACGCAATTAGAAATTGCCCCTTCCATACCATCAAAAAGATTGTCGCCAAGCCCTACGGGTAGTCCATATACTACACACTCGATAGCGCCACCTACGGAATCGCCACTTGCCTTTGCCCTAAGCACTTCTTCTATCATCTCTTTTTTGTTAGATAGGGATGGAAGTTCACTGTTTTGGCAACTCTTTATTTCTTCATAGTTAATCGCATTGTCATCATAAGAACTGCCTTTTGAGTTGCCAATTCTAGAAATATAAGCACCCAAACGTATTCCTTCTTCTTCAAGCAACGTTTTTGCAATAGCTCCTGCAATGCAAAGTGGAGCCGTCATTCTTCCACTCCATTTGCCACCACCGGAAGAAATTTTGCCATACTTTACGTAGGAAACGTAATCTGCATGACCGGGACGTGGAATAGTCCTAATATTTTCATAATCGTTAGCCTTGACGTTTTCATTAAATATTACGGCGTCTACTTCACCCGTTATGGTTTCGCCGTCTATACCCGACAAAAATACTACTTCATCTTTTTCTTTCCTAGGAGTAGACCACGGAGTATTAGACGCTCTTCTGCGAGCAAGCATATCTTCTATCTCACCTATATCGATTTTTGCTCCAATAGGAAGACCGCTTATTTTAACGCCTATTTTCTCGGCGTGAGATTCGCCGTAAATTTCTACTTTTAATCTATTCATATTTGCCACCTAACTTTTGGAAGTCTTCTAGGAAATTAGGGTAGGATTTGGAAACACTCTCTACGCCTTTTACTATAGTTTGTCCGCTTGCAAGCGAGCCTAATATAATACCGCTCATTGCAATTCTATGGTCATTTGCGCTATCTATGACGCCACCGCTTACGGCGCTACTTCCCCAAATTTTAATATAGTCTTCTCCGCTTTCCACCTTGACTCCACAAGCCGTCAACATATCGGTTACGGACTTTACCCTATCGCTTTCTTTTATTCTTAACCTAGACACACCGCTAATAGTAGATACGCCGTCTGCAAAGGCGCAAGCAATGGAAAGAATTGGTACTATATCGGGCGATGCGTCTGCGTTAAAGTTGATTGCTTTAAGTTGACTCTTTCTAGCAATTACAACTCCGTCTTTATATTCTACGCTCGCTCCCATTTCTTTTAATACGGAAAGAATAACGCTATCGGGTTGCGCGCTGGGAAACTCAACACCGCCCACGCTAATTTCTCCGCCAAGCGCTCCTGCGACTATCCAAAAACATGCGCTAGACCAATCGCCATCAACGACAATTTTTGAAGGAGCAACTTCTTTTTTAGGTGATACTACTTTGTATTCTCCACTCTCAAAACTAACGCCTACACCAAACTTTTTCATTACTTCCAAAGTAATGTCTACGTAGCCTTTGGAAGTCATCTCACCTTCTATTTTTAGCTTTCCGCCACCGAGCGCTACCAAGGTAAAAAGA
>JAZRAN010000195.1:0-2593 GCA_045634605.1 Candidatus Stercoripulliclostridium sp.
AAAATAGTCAAGTGAAAGTTTAGTGAAAGAGAGCGAGAGCGGAGCGATGCTACGCGAATTTAGAATTCAGTATGCAGAATTCAGAATGCAGAATGGGCTTCACTTCATTTCATTTCGTTCACAAGTAAAATTATAATAAAAATCATTGTGAGCGAAGTGTAACGGAGTGAAGCCGTGTTTCCAAAGGAAACATTTCGCGTACGAGTATAACGAGTACATTTCGCGTACGAGCAAGGCGAAGTACTTTAATGCGTTTCCGTTAGGGAACTTTATTGCGCTCTTTTTCGCCATTAAAACTATAAGTTTTAGATTGACATTTTCGCTACTTTCATAGTATGATATAATTACGGAAATATGGGGCGACCTGTTTCCGTCAAATATTTGGAGGTTACAATGAAGAAAGTACAATTCACCGAAACAGTTTTGCGTGACGCTAACCAATCTCTCATAGCAACCCGTCTTCCTTACGATAAGTTTGAAGGCATCCTTTCCACTATGGATAAGGCAGGTTACTATTCAGTAGAGTGTTGGGGTGGCGCTACCTTCGACAGTTGCTTGCGTTACCTTTCCGAAGACCCGTGGGAAAGACTCCGTAACATCAAAGCAAAAATGCCCAACACCAAGCTTCAAATGCTACTCCGTGGTCAAAACCTTCTTGGTTACAAGCACTATCCCGACGACGTAGTTAGAAAATTCGTTGCAAAAAGCGTTCAAAACGGCATCGATATCATTAGAATATTCGACGCTCTAAACGACCTTCGCAACGTAGAAGTAGCAGTTGACGAAACCCTAAAGAACGGCGGACATCCTTCTCTTGCTATAAGCTATACTTCTTCCCCCGTTCACACTCTCGCAAAGTTCGCAGAACTAAGCAAAGATATGGAAAAAATGGGCGCAAAATCCATCTGCATAAAGGATATGGCAGGCGTTATGAGCCCCCAAGAAGCTAGCGACCTAGTTAAAGCTATCAAGGACTCCGTAAGCCTTCCCGTAGTACTCCACACCCACTGCACAACCGGTCTTGCATTTATGACTTGCTTGAAGGCAGTAGAAGCAGGCGCGGACGTCATCGACACCGCAACTTCTTGCTTTAGTGGCGGTACTTCCCAACCCGCAACCGAAACTTTGCAATACGCTCTTGCTCAAATGGGCTACGATACCGGACTTGACGCAGACGTTCTTAACGAAGTTAACGACTTCTTTAAGCCCATCCGCAACAGTTATATCGATTCCGGCCTACTCGACCCCAAAGTTATGGCAACCGATACTCAAGCGCTCAACTATAAGATTCCCGGCGGTATGCTTTCCAACCTTATCAGCCAACTAAAAGCGCAAAACGCTATCGATAAACTCCCCGAAGTTCTACTCGAAACCCCCAGAGTTCGCGCAGACCTAGGATATCCCCCGCTAGTAACCCCTATGAGCCAAATGGTAGGCGTTCAAGCAGCAACCAACGTTCTTCTCGGCGAACGCTACAAGACCATCGGTAAAGAAGTTAAGGCTTACTGCCGTGGCGAATACGGTCAAGCTCCCGGCGAAATCAACGCGGAACTTATGGAAAAGGCTCTTGGTGGCGAAACCCCCATCACCTGCCGTTTTGCAGACACTCTTGAACCCCAATTTGACAAAGTCAAAGAAGAACTCGCAGGCGTAGCAAGAAGCGAAGAAGACGTTCTTTCTTATATCGCATTCCCCGCTCAAGCAGAAAAGTTCTTCGCAGACCGCAAGGCTCAAGAAGAAAAAGTAGTAAAATATACTATCGAAGAGATATAAGGAGATAGACCATGATTAACGCAGTTGAATCCGTAACCATCGGCGAATCCTTTGCTCTAGCAGGCGTTTCTATGGGTATTATTATAGGCGTTCTCGCAGCTATAATGGTTCTCATATATCTTATGAGTGGCGCTTTCAAGCTCATGGAAAAGTACAACCCCGAACTAAAAGCAAAGATTGATTCCCTTTTCAAAAAGAAAGGCGAAGAAGTTAAGGCTGAGCCCGAAGCTAAAAAAGACGCTCCCACCGCTCCCGGTAGCTGTGGCGAACTCGTTCTTAAGAAAGTTAAGGACCGCGACGCCGCTCTCATTATGGCAATCGTAGCAGACCAAATGCAAACTCCCCTAAACGAGTTGCGCTTTAAGTCAATATCACTAGTCGAAGATGACAACGTTAAAGAAGTTGAATAATTAGGAGTATAACTATGGCAAAATATAAAGTAAGTCTAAATGGTAAAATTTATGAAGTAGAAGTAGAAAAAGGCGAAGCTATCCTTCTTGATGAATATGAAGTAGTTTCCCCCAAAGCAGCTCCCGCACCCGTTGCTACCCCCGTTGCTGCTCCCGTAGCATCCGCGCCCGCTGCTCCTGCAGTAAGCGCAAGCGAAAGCGCAGTTAAAGCTCCCCTACCCGGCGTTGTCGTTGCAGTTAAGGCTCAAGTAGGTCAAGCTGTTAAGGCAGGCGAAGCAGTCGTTATCATCGAAGCTATGAAGATGGAAAACGAAATCGTTGCTCCTGCTGACGGTACCGGATCATCAATCGCTGTATCAAACGGTCAGACCGTTGAGAGTGGCACACCTCTTCTTTATCTTGCATAAATA
>JAZRAN010000196.1:0-5187 GCA_045634605.1 Candidatus Stercoripulliclostridium sp.
TATTATGAAAATGACAAAGAAAAGTATCTTAGCAATAGTTTTGGCTTTGGTTGTCGGACTGCTTTCAGTAGTAGGGTGGTTTACTTTGCCAAGAAGTATGTGGTTTGCTTTGCCTAAGGACGAAGTTTTGAGTGTTAGCAAGCAAATAATCAAAGATACTTCCCTTAAAGGTTATTATCATTTTGGTTTTACGATAGATTTGGAGCGTTATGCGGAAATCGTTGGCGAAGAAATTTTCCTAGAAGAAGATGAAATAGATGGTTTTATTAGCACTCTAAATAAGATAACGTACAAAAGAGTATTCAACGCTAGAAACATAAAAAAACCTTTTGTTAATGAAGATTACCAATACAAAATCGAGTATGAAAGCGTAATCGTATTCGTTGGAGAAAATAGGCTGACTTACTATTACTCACAAGATAAGCAAAGGGTAATTAAGTACTATGAAATAAGCGATTTGGAAAACGCGTTTAATTAGATGAACGGGGCGGAAAAGAAAAAGCCCAAGGGGTTGCTGTAGTAGACCTACTGCGCCCCGATGGGCTTTATTGTTTTTCTAGGCTAGTCGCTAATTAAACGCGTTTTTAGTACATGTCGGGCATTGCAGGAGCCGTCGCCGGGGGTTCGGGGATATCTGCTACCAAGCTTTCCGTGGTGAGTAGGGTACTTGCTACGCTACTTGCGTTTTGTAGCGCAGAGCGAGTTACTTTGGTGGGGTCTATAATACCGCTTTCTAACATATCGCAGTACTCGTCGGTGAGAGCGTTGTAACCATAGGTTGCGCTACTTTCACGGAGTACGTTATTGATGACTACGCCACCGTCTACGCCACAGTTTGCAGCAATTTGTCTAATGGGGGCTTCCAGCGCCTTGATAACGATATTTGCGCCCGTCTTATAGTCGCCACTTAGGGATTCGGTTTCTTCCTTAACCTTGTTGATTACGGAAAGAAGAGCGATACCACCGCCGGGTACGATACCTTCTTCTACTGCCGCGCGAGTTGCAGAAAGGGCATCCTCAATGCGCATTTTGGTTTCCTTCATCTCGATTTCCGTTGCAGCGCCAACGTTTATAACCGCTACGCCACCGGAAAGTTTTGCAAGGCGTTCTTGTAGTTTTTCTCTATCGTAATCACTGGTGGATGCTTGGATTTGAGTCTTGATGACGTTTATTCTTGCTTTGATTGCAGTGTCTTCCCCTGCGCCGCCTACGATGGTGGTGTTGTCCTTGTCGGACTTAACGAGTCTTGCTCTACCGAGTTGGTATAGGTTTACGTCTTTGAGTTCCATACCTACTTCGCTACTAATGACTTGACCGCCGGTTAGAATTGCGATATCTTCTAGCATTGCCTTACGTCTGTCGCCAAAGCCGGGAGCCTTTACTGCTAGAACGTTTATAACGCCCTTTAGCTTGTTGAGTACGAGAGCGGTTAGCGCTTCGCCTTCTATATCGTCGGCTATGATGACGAGTTTGAGTCCGTTCTTCATAACTTGCTCAAGTAGGGGAAGAATTTCTTGAAGAGAAGAAATTTTCTTGTCGGTAATAAGAATTACGGGGCTTTCTATAACCGCTTCCATCTTATCGGGGTTGGTTGCAAGATATGCGCTTGCGTATCCACGGTCGAATTGCATACCTTCTACAACAACGAGTTCGGTGGTCATACTCTTGCCTTCATCAACGGTGATAACGCCGTCCTTGCCAACCTTTTCCATAGCGTCGCTTATGAGCTTGCCAACGTTTTCATCTCCTGCGGAGATGGATGCAACGGATGCGATTTGAGCCTTGCTTTCTACGGTCTTGGAAATTGCTTTTAGCGCTTCGCTAGCCTTTTCGGTTGCGATTGCGATACCCTTGCGAAGTAGCATAGGATTTGCGCCTGCGGCAACGTTTTTTAGACCTTCTCTTATGATTGCTTGCGCAAGTACGCTTGCGGTAGTAGTGCCGTCGCCTGCTACGTCGTTGGTCTTTACGCTAACTTCCTTGATGAGTTGAGCGCCCATATTTTCGAAGGGGTCTTTTAGTTCGATTTCTTTTGCGATAGTTACGCCGTCGTTAGTGATTAGGGGAGCGCCGTATTTTCTCTCTAAAACAACGTTTCTGCCCTTGGGTCCAAGCGTTAGCTTGACGGTGTTTGCTAGGGTATTAACGCCTGCTTCCAATGCCTTACGCGCTTCTTCGCCGTATTTGAATTGCTTTGCCATATATTAACTCCTTTTTATTATAGAACTTTTGCTAAAACGTCGCTTTGACGTATGATGACGTAGGTTTGTCCGTCAATTTTATATTCGTTGCCCGCATACTTGGAATACAAGATGACGTCGCCAACGCTAACAACCATCTTTATTTCCTTTCCGTCGATGATACCGCCTTCGCCAACAGCGATAACTTTTGCGGTTTGGGGCTTTTCTTGGGCGGAAGTGGGAAGATATAGACCGCTGGCGGTGGTTTCTTCGCTTTCTACGGGTTGAACTACGATTTTATCAAACAAGGGTACAAGTTTCATTTTTATCTCCTTATATCTTTTTGCGCCGTTTTTTTTGCGCCTTATAATTTCTAATTATAATTATACGCTATAAACCTAAAAATGCCTTAAATATTTACCATATTTTGTAAAAATTGCTCGCTTGCGTTTTGGCACTCTATGGGTTTGACTGCTAACAATTGCATTATAACACAGGAAATGCCCGTTTGCAAGTCCGTGTTCCAAAAATTTTGAAAATTTGTTGTTGAATTTTGCGCTAAAATGTGGTAACCTATATTAAACTCAAAGGAAAAGGTGAAAATATGAAAGCAAACAAGTGGGACGTTAGGTTTATGGAAATGACCAAACTCGTTGCAACGTGGTCAAGTTGTTATAAGAAAAATCGTCAAGTCGGCGCAATAGTCGTAAAAGATAAGCGCATATTGACAACGGGTTATAACGGCGCTCCCGCAGGAGTCGCAAGTTGTAAGGAAAGGGGAGAGTGCTTGAGAGAAAAGTTGGGTATTGCATCCGGCACTCGTCAAGAAATGTGCTACGCAGTACACGCAGAGCAAAACGCCATAACGCAAGCGTCCAAACTCGGCATATCCCTAGAAGGCGCAACCTTATATTGCACCCATCAACCTTGCTCTATGTGTTCTAGAATTATTATAAACAGTGGCATAAAGCGTGTAGTTTATGAGCAAGGCTATCCCGACGAATTTTCGTTGGAGTTGTTTGGGGAAGCAGGGATAGAAATAGTGAAGTTAGAGCTATAAAAAAGGGACAAGCAAGGGCTTGTCTTTTTAAATTCTGAATTCTGCATTCTGCATTCGCGTAGCGTTTAACGCCTACGCGTTAACGCGCGCAAGCGTTTCGCACACTCCGTACCTAATATTTTTAGTAAGATTTTCTTCCGTCAAGTCTTGGGTTACCGCAAGAATAGGGGATATCAAACCAAGTAGTTCTTCCCCGTTTTTTAGCGACTTTTCCGTAAGTTCCATTTTGAGTTTTATTAGTTCGTTTTTTACTACTTCCGTCCGCCTTGTTGCGCCATCAAAAGTAAGCGTTTTCCCGTCGTATGAAAAGGTTAAATCTATTAGTTCGTCAATGGACGAAAATAGGGTGAGTAACGCTCGCTTGCTCTCCCCGTCGTCAGTTACTTTATCAAGGTATTTTTTTAGGTCGAATACTATCTCTTTTACTTCCGTTTTATCGTTCTTGCTCGCAACGGCTTTGGCATCTTTTTCGTTAGTATATGTTGCTAGGGCTACAAAATAAGCGTTATTTTCGCTAAATATATACCCTGCGCCACCGCTACTCCTAACCTTTTTTGAGTATGCGTTAGCGTCCGAAATAAACTCCGTTTTATTCAGTACCACAACGTAATATTTTACCTTGTTTTCTCTACTTATGGCGCTCACCGTTTCCCCTATAATATCTCTTCCTATAAGCCTTGTGGAAAGAAGTACGCTTACTACGAAAACGAGCAATATTATAGCCGAAATTACCGCCCCTAAACCGTCCTTTTTTACCGCTCTTTTTTTCTCCTTTTCCCCTTGATAACTAAACTTATATTGCGTGTAATCCATACGAAATTGTATGCAAAACCCCTTGATTTTATCTCTTATTATTAGCGCCTATTTGCATATTGATTTTTTCATTTTTTTGTGATAGAATACTCTTAACTTAATATAAGGCGTGAGTTCGAAAGAGAGAGTAGGGGAAGAGCGGTGAAAGTCCGTCGCAACAGTCATTACGGTTATAGTCCGATTGCCTATCCGCCTTGTTAGTCAGCAGATATCTTGGACAATGGAGAAGAATGGCTACCGGCAGGGTCCGGACTAAAATCTTTTGCGTGCCAAGTGGCGCGCATTTTTTATTAAAGGAAAAGCTATAGTGCGGAGCGATGCTGCGCAAATGCAGAATTCAGAATGCAGAATTCAGAATTGCTTCACTACACTTCGTTTCGCTCACAAGGAGAACGAGCAAGCTCGAATGCAGAATTCAGAATGCAGAATTCAGAATTACCCCCGCTACGCTCAATCGGAAAAAAGTAAAATTTAAATCCTTGTGAGCGGAACGAAGTGGAGTGAAGTCGTGTTTCCTAAGGAAACATTTAGCGTACGAGCATAGCGAAGTACATATCGCGTGCCGTTAGGCGCTTTAATGCGTTTTCGTCACGCGAAAACTTGATGGATGGATATGAGAAAGGCAAAAGACGTGGCTTTGATAGGCGTATATACTGCTCTCCTGCTTGGTGGGCAGTTTGCGCTTGCATCCGTTAGTGGCATAGAAGTAGTTACGCTACTCGTCTTTGCGTTTGCTTTTTCCTTTGGTATAAAGCGTTCTCTAATACTTGTGGTTGCGTTTAGTTTGCTAAGGTGCTTTTTGTTTGGGTTCTTCCCGTCGGTCATAATTTTGTACCTTGTTTACTATCCTTTGTTTGTAACGATAATAGGGGCATTAGGTAACCTATATAAGCATAAACTTACCCCAAAACGCCATATTTTAGTAATAATCGTTACGGTTGTTTTAACTATATTTTTTAGCCTTCTCGACTCCGTTATAACTCCCCTTTACTACGGATTTTCCGCGCTTGAGTGGAAGGGGTATTTGGCTAGTTCCCTTTACGCTATGATACCGCAATGCTTGTGTGTTACGCTAACGATGAGTGGAACGAGAGTAATTTCGAAGGCGATGGAACGACTGCAAAATTAAGCGCG
>JAZRAN010000197.1:0-8263 GCA_045634605.1 Candidatus Stercoripulliclostridium sp.
AGCCACGTTTTTTATTTTCTTTTTACTTTTTGAAAGCAACGTCATATAGTCCGTTTTCAGGAACTTCTAACTCTTGTCCATATTAATCAATATTTAATATAACATTACCATAACCTATAAAGAAACAAAGGTTTATGGCTATCGTTAAAAAGTATAGTGATTTTGATGAGTTAACACCTGAAATCTTACGTGCTTACATAGACAAGGTTTATATCTATGAAAAGCAAAAAGTTGACGGACATTATACTCATACAGTAGAAATCATCTACATTTTAGTTGGAGCAATAGATTTACCCGATTTGGGTGATTTATTAGATGAAGAAAATTAAATAGCACGAAAAAAGGCGTGGCATCACGCCACGCCTGACTCTTAAAAAGGACAGCCTTCCCGAAAATCCCTTGTAGGGACTCGGTAAGGTGAGCATTTTGTTACATGTAACTATAAGTTATCAATAACTTTTAATCAAAAATTCAATCATTCCCCCGCCTGTGGATTTAAGTACAATATAATATGTTTCTCCACTTTTTGCATAAAATGACGATTTGCCATCATTATATCCACTGCCGGAATAATCTACCGTTCTCTCTTTGCTATCTTTAATACTATAAATTATGCAATTATTTAACTCGATATTTTTTATTCCACTATTAGAATTATTATAGTATCTCAAATGTTCATATTCGGCAGTTGAATCAACCATTTCTCGATACAAAGAGCCATCATATACGCTCGTGTAATTAGAATAATTATTTTTGCTTCCATTATTTCCCGCAAGCAAAACTATCCCTGGAATAACAAAAACCAAACATACTATAATCGAAATACTAAGAATTATAATACCAAGTTTATCTAATTTTATCTTACTGGACATCATTGCTTTCATTTCCATTGGTCTCCGCGATATTAGGTTCTACTTTTTCTTTCTTAAACTTATTATGATAAAATGCTGCGATACCACCAAAAATAAGCGTCGTTACGCCTAGCATAATCAAACCTACGCCAACACCTGCAATAAAGCATAGTAACGACACGAAAACAAACATTCCAAGCAGGGTAAAATAAGCTATCTTAAAGACATTTTTCTTGTCTGGAACTTCTGGAACGATGTCTTCTGTTTGACTAATTACAGCATCCTTTTTCTCTACTTTTTGTTTTATTTCAATTGTATGGTCTACTTCCTCTTTACTATCCTTTCCTGTCTTAATTAAATATCTTTGCAAGGCCAAATCTTTTTCAAACTCCGTCAACGAATGTTCCGCGTTGGGATATTTCTCTTGAATTTCCAACTTTTTCTCGTAAAATCCCAACGATTTTATTGCAAATTCATTATTCGATTCAACATCCGCTCTTCGCCTACGAATTTCAAACGCTTGATCTTCCAATTTATATTGAATGTCGGTAGGAATCGCTAATTTCTTTATAATAAACTCACCTATCTCCAAACCATACTCTTTAAAACTCTCGTTCATTTTTTCTTTAAGATATTTTTCTACCTTTGCAAAAGAAGAACATAGCGTGTAATATCCTATTTTGTTTTCAAATATATATTCATTCAAATACGCTCTAAACGAGCTAGACACTAGATCAGTTAGCGTTGAACATATCTTTCTCTCTCCGAGTTGGGTGATATGTATATCTATCTTATCAATAAGTGCAACCGCATCTATTAGTTTGAATGATATTTTTAAGCTGGACCTTAAAGATGAAGGAACTTCTAGTTCATTATCAAGATAATAAAGCTCTTCTCCCTCTGGCGTAAGATACGTATAATTAAATAGTATTTTATTGTCTAGGCTTTTTTGTACACTTAATTTTTCATTTTTTTCGGCGGGATCTCGCTTTTCAAGCCTTTTTGCCAAGAATATTTGAGCCAACTCATCCGTATATTGTTCTCTTTTGAGATAAGTAAAATATGTATAATCCGCATTTAATGCAACTGTTAAAAAATGCGTGGCATTAAAGTCTTTAATATTTTGCAAAAGTTTAGGACGCTTACTAATTGCTTGCAAAAAAGCCGCTCTTTGATTTTGCTTTGCTAAATTCAACCTATTAAGGTCCTCAGTCTCATTAATTAACTCTTGAGCTAATGTTTCCGCTGCAACATTATCTAAATTTGCTCTCATTTTTTATCCTCCGTTAAATAATTGCTACACTTGATACAAATAGAAGTTTTGATAGAATTTACGTATCCGCACATATCACAAACAATAAAATTTTCTTTTTCTGGTATCATGATTGGAATAATGCTCTTACTAACATTTTCATCTATTATTTTTTTACTCAATTCATCTTTCGCCATACGCCCTCCTAAATAAATATATTATTTATATTGTACCATACGATTTTATCATATGCAATAGGCAAAAATTCTAGTGAATATTATGCAATCGTAACACTATTAGCTAAGAACAAACATCGCCTTAGATTTACCCTTTTTTATTTTCTTTTTACTTTCGGTATGGGAGTTTCTTCGGGATTTTCTGCTATTGCCGTCTTTGATTTAACGTAAATACACATTCTGCTTGGAATGAGCCCTTGATTGAATTTTTTATCTTCACAAAGGACAAACCATAGCCAATCTTTTGCCGTTGATACGTCATCGTAAACTACCGCTTGCAATCTTTTGTTACCACCATCAAGTCTAGCGTATTGGGAAACGTACAATTCCTTTGCATTAAATAGGTCGATTAAGCTTACGTTACCTAGGTAAGAAGTGTGCTTTGCTTCCGTCCATCCGTTTTCTTTTAGCCATTCAATTACTTTGTCGGTGTCTTTTAGCGCAACTAATTTTTTAATGCTCTTTTGGTCCATAATCTTTCTCCTTCGTTTTGGTCGGTGATTAGATAATATGTAAACGAGCAAAAAACTCCTTATAATTTTCTAAAAATTTTTTACGCAATAAAAGAGCTGTCCCCGTTTATGGACAGCTCGATTCATTACAACATATTTTACCACTTTAATTTCTATACTTTGCAGTCATTAATAGTATTTTATATTCAAAAAATGGATATTACATCCCTTTACGTTGTTTATATAATTCTTCTATTGCAAGTACGAATTCAGTAGACGCCATCTTTTCCGTAAACATTATTCTATACGAGTGCTTTAGGTCGTATAATTCAAGTGATTGTCCCGGATTAAAAGCGCAACTTTCATTATTTCGTATAATGAACGTCAAGTCTTTGAATTCATCTTCTACTGCTTCTACGCCTTCGCTATAATCGAAGTCGACGTCAAACTTGCCTACGCCATACTCGGTGATTATCTTTTTTGGACGCTCGTCCATATTTGACTTAAAGGTTATCTTTTCCCTATCAAGCGTAGCGATACCGGTAGTGATAAATCTATAATTGTATTCTTCCGGTTTTTCTATAAATAACGCTACGGGTTCCGTTCTAACAAAGTCGTCTTTCCTTACTTCTTCCGCAACCGCTTGTCGCTCTTCATCATACCATAGGTCAATCCTTTTTGGAGCTACGCTATCGCCTATGGGAATGAGTTCGCCCGTCTTTGCATACCTAATTTCATTACCGCAAGAAGAACACTTTAGAATATCTCCGCTCGTACTAATGCTATATTTCGTGTTGCATTTAGGACAGCGATAAAGTATTCTTTCCAGACCTTCCGCCCTTCTCTTTCCGCCAAACTTGATGCCGTTTTCCGTTTGATACTTGTGTTCGTTAAAGTCAAGCGCTTTGACGAGTCCTGCGTAAAGTTCATCCGCGCTCAATTCCTTGGTTTGTTCTGCAGCATAAAGGATATCGCATTCCGTTATAACCTTACCGCGACGCGCTACGTAACCCCATTTAGAACGGCTTAATCCTGAGCCGTGCGTGCGACAAACGGCAACGGGATATCCCAAAAACTTCATAAGTTTACCATTGGCGGAAGGAATAATTCCCGTCTTTCCACAAGATGCAACTTGACCTTCCGGACAAAGAGCAACGGAAACGCCCGCATCCATATTCTTCTTGATTTTTCTTACGCAACTAAGGTCGGCAATATATTGTTTCTTTGTTATTGCGTTTGCTTTCTTGATAATTTTTGCAAGGAAAGGCGTAGAGTACAACATATTTTCGGCAACGACGAAAGTCATCTTCTTAAAGCCGAAAGGCGGTACGAAAAACAAAAAATCTAGGGCTGACGCATGGTTGCACATAACAAGAAGGGGGCCCTTCTTTTTTGCTTCCTTGAACGCTTTGGATTGTATGGCTTTGCCGTTAAAGTATAGTCTTCCCAAACGACTCAACGTAATAAAAAGCAGATAATATGACCAAGGGAATTTTTCCTTTTTGGTTTTTTTATTTTTCTCAATATTTTCCATACCTAATATTATACACTACGTTAGAAGAAATGTCGATATAAAAATTGTATTTTTATATTTTTGTTTTATTTACAATAATAACCAACGTTTAGGTATCCCGCTATCCATTTTGAGTAACCTATTCTTTATATTTTTACAACACGGAATAAACCTGTATTATTCGACACGCGAATAACTTGCGCCACACGAACCGCGACACTGCTTTACTAGTTTTAATCAAAACGACAAAAAGCAAAATTGCTATTGAAAACTCTCCCTTATCGTGTTAAAATATAAGTGGCGTTTCATAAAAAGATTTATCCTAAAATTAGGAATAAAAACGCCCATCGTCCATTTACAACCATAAGCGCCAAACGCGCTAAGACTTAAAGGAGAAGTAATGAAAAGAAACGGCACTTGCCCTATTTGTTATCTTAAAAGACTAATCGGCATACGAGAAAACGTTACCGAAATCTATGACCCCACCGCCTATGAAAACGGCGTTGCTCTCACTCCACCTATGGGATGGAGCAGTTGGAACACCTTCAAAAATCGCATTGACGAAGACCTTATTTACGATACTGCCAAAGCTATGGCGGAAAGTGGCTTAAAGGACGCAGGATACACCTACGTCAACCTTGACGATAACTGGCACAGCAGTTTGCGTGACGAAGACGGCAACCTACAAGGCGACCTTACTACGTTTGCTCACGGCATACCGGCTCTCGTAAAAAAGATTAACGACCTAGGACTAAAAGTAGGCATATATTCTTCCAACGGCACGGAAACTTGCGAAGACCTTCCCGCATCCCTATTCCACGAAAGAGAAGATGCTCTTACTTTTGCCAAATGGGGTATAGAATACTTCAAATACGACTATTGTCACCACATCAAAATTTCTCCCTACGCCCCTTGGGTTTACGGCATATCCGTTTCTAAAAAAGGAGAGAAAGATGCAACCTTCTACTCCGCAAAAGACGCCGTACTTTCCGGTAGCGCGAAACTTTGGAAAGATAAAATAACCCCTAATGGATACAGAGTAACGGGTCTTGATGCTAACGGCGGAGCAATGGAGTTTACAGACGTTAACGTCACGGAAGACGGCGAATACGTTGTTACAATTGATATTAGAAAAAAGGGCAGATATAAAAAATTCCTTATGGTAAAGGTAAACGACTCTGACGTCTACACCATAACCTTCCCTGACCAAAAGCATTACAATAACACGGCAAGATTCCAAACCCCTGTTACACTAAAAGCAGGCTCAAATAAAATTAGGCTCTTTAACCCGATAGGTAATAGAGCCGACAGCGCAATGTTACAATATCAAAACATGGGCAAACAATTAAGACTTGCCACACAAAAGGTAGCCAAAGATACCAATTCAATAGAAAAACCTATTGTTTTCTCTATTTGTGAGTGGGGATTTAATAGACCGTATAAATGGGGAGCAACGGCAGGAAACCTTTGGCGCACCACTCCCGACATTCGTCCATCTTGGCCCTGGATGATAAGCTATATGTATCGCCACAACGTAAAGTTACATGAATATGCAAGCGTTGGACATTGGAACGACCCCGACATGCTGGAAGTAGGCAACGGCAATCTTACCTACGATGAAAACGTTTCCCATTTCTCATTATGGTGTATGATGGCATCCCCACTAATCCTAGGCAACGACCTACGCAAGATTACCCCCGAAGTATTAAGCATAGTTACAAACAAAAACCTTATTGCAATAAATCAAGACCCCTTGGGAATACAATGCAGAAGAATTAAGAAAGGTGGCGTTGATACCTTAATTAAACCCCTTGCAGACGGCAGTTTCGCTCTATGTTTCTTTAATAAGTATGGTGGCCCCAAGAAAGCAAGTTGCACTCTCCGCTCGCTAGAAGAATACGGCCTACGCTTTAGCGAAGAATATACCGTAACAGACCTTTGGAGCGGAGAAGAAATCAAGGTCAGCGATAAACTTACCGCAAAGGTAAACAAACACGGCGTTAAAGTCTATAAAATCCAATTCTAAACGATATTCCATTAAAAAAGAGACTTCCATTAGGAAGTCTCTTTTATTGTATTATCGACGCTACTTTAGCTCTATTTTAGCAACAACGGGGAAATGGTCGGATGCAAATAATCCATCTACCAAATAAGAGAATACTTCGTAACTATATACGTTAAAATCGCCTTTAGAAACGAATATATGGTCGATAGGATTGCCACCATCTTGAATTTTACTCTTATCCCATCCATTATAGGAAGACGTAGTAACCGCATCCGGAGCAATAAGCCTAGTATCATCCATCTTTTCTATGCAATAAGCATATCTATCGGTGCTTATATCATAGTTAAAGTCGCCTACTTGAATTGCGGGATATTCGCTTTCCGACGCCCTATCTATAACCAACTTCGTGCCGTTTTTACTAGCCTCGGGAGCAACGTGGTCAAGATGTACGTTACCAAATCTTATAATTTTGTCGTTCTTTAAGTCCTTAAGGATTGCAACGGTGCAAACTCTATAAATAGTTGCATCCCATCCGAGCGACAGAACTTCCGGTGTTTCCGATACCCAATAAGTATAGGAGTCTACGAGTTCAAATCTATCTTTTCTATAAAAGATTGCGCTCTTTTCGCCAAACATCGTGCCGTCTCTACTTTCTCCGATGAAGGCATACGTATTAAGAAGTTCCTTCATCAACTTGCCTTCGTGAGCAAATAACCACTCTTGGACGCCTATTAAATCCGGGTTTGCGTCAGCAATTTGAGAGAGCATTAGCGGGGTGCGAAGTTCAATATCGTCATTAGGGTCTTTCACAATACCCATATTGAGCGTTCTGACGTTAAATGACATAACCGTTATTGAACAATCAATGCGTTCCGGCTCCTCTTGTTCATCCGTAGCAAAAACGTCCTTATACAAGCCCGCCCCAACTAAACCTAGCGTGATAGCAAGCAAAAGAACGACAATAGTAATTTTAAATCTCATTTTTTACTCCACAAAATATTATATTAATATTTTATACTTGAATTGTCCGTATGTCAATATGCAGTTCCTTTTTTATTTTTAAATATAAACGGTAACAAAAAAAACGGTAGCCTAAGCTACCGTTTTAATTTGTTTTTTGTTTTAGAAACTAGTCGATGATTTCTGCAACAACGCCTGAACCAACGGTTCTGCCACCTTCACGGATAGCGAAGCGGAGACCTTGTTCGATAGCGATGGGGGTGATAAGTTTGATTTCCATGTCGATGTTATCACCAGGCATAACCATTTCTACGCCCTTGGGAAGTTCGATAGAACCGGTAACGTCAGTAGTTCTGAAGTAGAATTGGGGACGATATCCGTTAAAGAAAGGAGTATGACGGCCACCTTCTTCCTTGGTTAGAACGTAAACTTGACCTTTGAAGTGGGTGTGAGGTTGGATGGAGCCAACTTTTGCAAGAACTTGACCGCGTTCGATATCTTTTCTGTCGATACCACGGAGAAGAGCACCGATGTTGTCGCCTGCTTGAGCGTAGTCAAGGAGCTTACGGAACATTTCAACGCCGGTAACGGTGGTTTCACGAGTTTCGCGGATACCAACGATTTGAACTTTGTCACCAACTTTAACTTCACCACGTTCTACTCTACCAGTAGCAACGGTACCACGACCGGTGATGCTGAAAACGTCTTCAACATGCATCAAGAAGAGCTTGTCGTTAGCACGTTCAGGAGCGGGGATGTAGCTATCAACTGCATCGAGTAGTTCGCGGATGCAATCACAAGCGGGGTTGCTGGGATCGTCGTTTTGAGCAGCTTCGCGGGCCTTAACTGCAGAACCCTTGATGATCGGAATATCGTCGCCAGGGAATTCGTAGGTGGAGAGAAGATCTCTGATTTCCATTTCTACGAGTTCGAGAAGTTCTTCGTCGTCAACAAGGTCAGTCTTGTTCATGAATACGATGATGTAAGGAACGCC
>JAZRAN010000198.1:0-14873 GCA_045634605.1 Candidatus Stercoripulliclostridium sp.
CTAGTACTACTAAAACAACGCAGATAATGAAATACGTCCATTTTAACGCTTCTGCATTTTGAGATGCATATGCGGGATTCAAAAGACCTTCCATCATCTTGTAACCTTGCGCTTCGAGTGCTTCTTTGAGCGCCCAGGTTTCTTGACCTAGGAAGTTTTTGGAGCTATCCATAAATACTTTTGCAGCTTCGCCCGTTACAACTTCGTTAGTGCCGGGGATTCTTACCGACATTGCGCCGTACTTATAATCTGCGGTAACCGCGCTGGTAATCATAGGTACGAAAACGGTAACGATACCTGCGCCTACGGTACAGAACATACGAGCTATGGTGAGCATGTTACCACGCTTAGTAGTATCGTTAGTCATTGCGGTTGAAAGCGCCCAATAAGGAACGTCAACGATAGTGTAAGTAACCGACCATACTACGTAAACGAGAGAAAGACCAATAAAACTGCCCATATTCGCTTTGTAGAAAGGCAAGAAACAAAGGATCGTCATTATCGCAATAGGAATAGGCATCCATTGTAGATAAGGACGGCATTTACCAAATTTAGTGCGAGTTCTATCAACGACCGAGCCCATAATGGGGTCATTGAAAGCGTCGAATAGACGAGTTACGAGCATCAATACTGCAACTGCTACAACGCCGGTCAAAGCACCGACTTTTACGTCGATGTTAAAGCCGAGAGCATCTGTCATAAATACGGTAAGGTAGCTACCTATAATCGTACAAATGAAGTTTTGGCCAAAACCGGCTATGCTATAAGCAATACCTTCTTTAGCTTGCATTTCGCCGTCTCCGGGAGTAGTGCCAAACAATTTGTTAACCAAAGTGTTGACGTTTTGCTTAAAATTACTCATTTGTTCTCCTCCGAACTATTTAATTTTCTTATAAAATACTTCGATTACGTCGTCTACGGTTACTTCTTCTTTGCCTAGTTCGGCTTTTACTATATTTTCTATATATAGTTTAGAGCAGTATTCCATTTCTCTCATAATCTCGAATGCTTCTTCCATCGTCTTTCCACAAACGAATATGCCGTGGTTTGCTAGGAAACAAGCGTTCCTATCTTTGAGCGCTTTAACGGCGCCTTCGGTTAGTTTCTTAGTGCTAGGTAGACCATAGTCACCCGTTCTTACGTCTTCCCCTACTAATTCCTTCATCTTGGGAGTAATGGAAGGCATAGTTTTTCTTGCAGCGGCAACAGCAGAACTCCATACGGGATGGCTATGTATAACTGCGTTGATTTCCGGTCTATCTCTGAGAATTGCTGCGTGAATCTTCTTTTCGGAAGTAGGTTTAACGGGACTATCGTACTCAAGAGTTTCGATATCTACCACAACGGTATCTTCCGGTCTCATACGTATATAATCCATACCGCTAGGAGTAACTATCATTTTCTTGTCGTCCATACGAACGCTGATGTTTCCCCAAGTGCCTCTTACCAAACCTTCTTTAAGAAGAGCGACGCCTGCGTCTTTAACTTGTTGTCTTAATTCTTGTTCAGTCATAACGCCCTCCTATGCTTTTAGTTCAGCTTGTTTTTCAGCTTGGTCTTTCTTGGAATATTTGGTCTTATAGATAAAACGCATCAATACTGCGTCGAAGGTGCTAATCTTTACGCAGTTGCCAAGCACCGTTGAGCCAACGTACGCGATTGCGCCCTTTTCCAAAACCAAAGAGCCGGTGTGAGCTTCGTCGAGAGTTCTACCCGTTGCTATTACGCCGTCGTTTCTAATTAGGCAAGCGTTTCTTCCGTTCAAAGTCTTGATGACGTCTACGGCGCTACCGGACGGAGATACCTTTGCGCTAGGTCCGATTATTTGAGCCATATCGTCTAGACAAGCGGGGAACTTCTTTGCTTTCTTTGCAATACCTACGCAGTAAGGAGCGTGATTTATAATGATTGCATTAATATCTTCACGAGCGCCGTAAATAGCGAGATGGAGAGCCGAAAGTTCATCTTTGGGTTCCTTTTTATCTACGTAATAGATATCTTCTTCGCTAATTTCTGCCATAGGCTTTTGATGGGAAGTGATAAGCATACCGCCATCAAAACGAACGCTAATGGTGTCGCCTAATTTGACGAGCTTATCTTCTTCCATCTCTTTGCAAAACTCTAAAATTTGTTTTATGAGTTTATTCTTCATAGCCTTTTCCTAAATTTATTTTATCTCTTGCCAGTATTAACAACACTTGCAAATACCTTGTCGAATCTACGGAGCGCTTCATCGATGATTTCATCGGTGTCAGCCATAGAAGTGTAAAGTCTTGAACCTGCGAGAGTTACGATGCCGTTTGCCATGTAAGCTGCGCCCATGTGTTCCATAGCCTTCTTTCTGTTGAGCATTTCTGCTTTCTTGTTGAGCATAGGAATAACGGACTTCAATAGGTTCATTGAGCTAAAGTCAAATGACATTGCGCCGGTACATTCAAGGTGAACGATGGAGCCTTGGTTGTAAACAACGTAAGGTAGACCGTATTTGTTAATTAGTTCTTTTAGACCTGCTGCTAGACGATCACCTGCGCGACCTGCTTTTACGCAAGCGTCGTTCTTTTCGATTTCACAAATTGCGCAGTAGCCTGCATATGCGGACAAGGGGTTAGCTGCTAGCGTACCGCCAACGTATGCCTTCTTACCCATACCTGCAACGCCTGCTGCCATCAAAGAAACGTATTCTTTCTTACCGCCTACGCCACCTGCTGCGGGATATCCACCTGCAACGATTTTACCGAATACGGTTAGATCCGGATACATATCTCTACCGGTTGCTTGACGCTTGAAAGTAACAACTTTGCCGTCTTCAATCTTGCGGTCTTCGATTATCCACTTGAAGGGTAGTTCCTTATCATAATCGTATTTGCCAAAGAAGTAACCTGCTGCGCCACTGGTGCCTACGCGGAAACCGGTAACAACTTCGTCAAAGATGAACAATGCGCCGTACTTTTTAGCAAGCATTCTTGCCTTTTCGTTGTAATCAAGGGAGATGGGACGAGTTCCGCTTTCGGGACCAACGGGTTCAACGATAACTGCTGCGGTACCGCCTCTTAGGCTATTGAGCTTGAGCATTTTTTCGAGCATCTTAAGGTCGTTAGGACGAACTTCGTCGGTGTTCTTGTAGCATCCGCCTGCAATACCGTGTGATTCTAGGAATTGACGGCTACCGGGAATCTTAAGACCATAAACCATTTGGTCGGACCAACCATGATATGCGCCACCAACTTTTATAACTCTCTTCTTCTTAGTTGCGCAACGAGCTACACGAATAGCTGCCATAACGGATTCAGTACCTGAACCAAGCATACGGAACATTTCGCAAGCAGGCATTAGCTCGCTAATTTTCTTTGCGAGTAGCATTTCGCCTTCGTGGAAAAGACCGGTAACGGGACCGCAAGTGTTAAGAAGTTCGATAACTTTTTCTTTAACTGCGGGATAGTTGGAGCCTAGAATGGTAGGACCGCCGGCTTGTAGGAAGTCGATATATTCGTTACCATCGCGGTCATATAGATATGCGCCTTCTGCTTTATCCATACAAATCGGGAAGGGGAAGTTGAACGCAAGGTTATGTTGAACGCCACCGGGGATATACTTTTTAGCTTCGGTGGTAATTTCTTTTGACTTTGCGCACTTCGTATCAAAGTGAACTTTAACTTTTTCAAGTTCTTCTTCGCTAATTTCCCAAATAGGTTGAGACGTTAGGTTTTTAAGGTCAGCATATATGCGTTCCGGTTCTTCCCATTGGGAAATCGAGTACTTTTGTTCATTTTCCATAAGTGTGCCTCCTTGGACGTGTTTTTTATTTTATTTTGTTTAATTTTATTTGATAGTGAATACTTTTGCGCTACTACCTTGGAATGAATAGTTGTCGGAAATCTTTACAACGTAAGTTCCTTCGTCCTTAGGTCTTTCCGCGAGCAAGTTGCCTGCTTCATCGTAATACAAAATATCCTTTTCATCAATAATGATGGTAAAGCCGTTTTGATCGGTATATTTTGCAGTAAATGCATTGATTGCAACGCCGGTGTAGTCGATAGTATTAGTGGTTGCGTTGTAGTTATTCGGGGGAATAAATTCAACGTTAATTACCGCTCCGTTTGCGCTGGTTGTAGCCGACTTGGGATAAATAGTCAAGCCTACTTGTTCATAGGCAAGCTCGTATAATGCGTTTTCGCTATTTTCATTGTTTGTCAATCTAGCGGTAATTGCGTATGAACCTATAACCCTATTGGAACCTGTTCCAACGTACTTGACGTCTTCGCCCGCTTCACGAGTGATTTCTATTTCTATGTAGTCGTCACCGACAAGCTCGCCATCTTCGATAGAATAAGTGAATTCCGGGTCTTTTTCCTTATATATCTTTGTGAGAGCGTCTATCTTAATAATAATGGCTTTCTTCTTGATGATAAGGTTTAGTGAGCCGGTCTCATCCCCTACTACGCTTTCTTCATAGTAATCGTTACTTTCTACCATTATGCGTAAAGGATACGTGCCGGGATATTCGGGACGAACAGAAGTCCACTCGCCGTCTACAAAGTATTCAAGCAAAGTGTTGGGAATATCAAATCCTACGATACTTTCTCTAATCGTTACAACGGGTACGCTAGTGTCGCCATAACTAAATATGGAATTACCAATGGTAGGCTCTGCGATAAGTTTTCTATACGTTCTTACGGTAAACGCAGTCTTCTTACTGCCATAAGACAAAGTTACGATTTGGTCCACGTAAGTTCCGCCTTGAACGTTCTTGAAGGGATATACTTCATATCCTTCCATACCGATTAGACCGTTAGTCATAGGTAGAATATCAGTTTCGCCGTCACTAAACGTTCTCTTCAAATAACCGCCGGTTCTGTTAAGCGCTTGACCTTCCGCGTAAGTAATCACGTCGGGCATTTCGTAAACTTCTATCTTTTCGAGTTCTCTATAAACTATGCAAAGATTTACGTTTGCGCTAAATCCGCCGTAATTAATTCTTGCGGACAACTTGTAGCCGTCTATTACTCTCCTATTTTCGTTTTCTCCGATGGTAATAATCTTGCCTTCTTCAAATTGATTGCTATCGGGATTTACGTTCTTATCATAAGAAAGATAACTCGCCTTTAATTCTCTCCTGATAGTAGCGCCGTTTGCATATTTTACGTTAAAATACAAAGTGCGAATTTCGCCGTCGTAAACGAAAGTCAAATTTACGTCATCGCGATAACTAACCATAATACCGCCGAAGTTTTCTACCCTTTCATATTCGTTTCTTTCTTCGTTGAATACTTCGATATTAAATGAAGTTATGCCGTCTTGACCTTCATCAAAACTAATGCCTACAACCGCCGTTTCTACAACTTCTATTTCAAATGACGTTTGATATACTCTGTCGCCCAAATCATAATTGACCGTTACGTTTTGTACGCCAACCTTGGTCAAATCATAATCAAACGACCATAGATTATCAAAATAACTTTGCTCACCCCTATCGCCGTCATTAAAAACTTTTGTAATTAGCAAACCGCTTACTTCCAATTCCGTATCTTCGCCTAAAACGTAAACTATCTTGGACGGGGCTTTACTTACTTCAATAGAAGTAATTCTTCTACCTACGATATTTACGCTAGACTTAAAGAGATAGCCTTCATAGCGGAAAAGTATTTCTTGCGTACCGCTAGCATATCTATCCCCTTCTAGGATTTCTGCGTTTGATAGAGCAACCATCTTGGTAGTAGAGCCTATCGTTACGTTCATAAATATCTTGTCAAACGGAATCGACTCAAAGCTTGCGTATTCATACGTTTCGTTAAGTGGCATATTTTCATAGTTTACTTGAACGGTTGAATCGGGAAGAACGACTTCCTTTCTTTCCGTCAAAGTAATCGCGCTTACAACTTCATTGCTTTCTACCGCCTTAACGCTAAATTCTTTTTCTAATCCGTCAAATATAACCTTTGCGGTGTACGTTCCAACGTAAGACATAGTCTTTACTACGTTACCTTCTTCGCTAAACAAGGTTACCGCGCTTTCCGGAATAGGCTCTATGCGATCGAACGTGTTATCGTTATATTGAACGTATAGGTATGAACCGGTGTAATCAAGCGAACTACCTGTCGCGTATACGTCGCGATAAGGCGCCTTTATAGTTATTGCCTTTGCTTGTTTTGCAATTACGCTAACCTTATAGCCCGCAGAAACTCCGCTTACGGTAAAGTTGACGTGTTGTTTTCCATCGGTTTCCAAATTATTAACGGATAGATTAAAAGTAGAGCCATCGTCTGCAAGCATATATTCTTGCAAGCTTCCCCACGCATTAACGTCATCAACGGGATACTCGTACGTTGCGTTATCATAAAGAAGGTTATACCTTAGGAACGTAGTAGAGAATTTGCTACCCTCTATGAAAACCTTGTCTTCTATTCTTTCGCCTTCGGGACGATTATCGCCAAGCAAAAGTCTGAACGGTTTCTTTTCTTTTACGGTAATATAAACGGGAGCATAAGAATCACTATTGCCATAGCGGACGTACAAAATATGAGCGCCGGGTTCGGTATAGTAGAAATTCATATCCACCTTAGGTCCATTAGGACTATCGTAGAATACGTATATTGACGCATCGGAAAGGCTTACCGACTTGGTTTCGCCATTATCATACGTTACGGTACCCGCGCCTTCCGACCAAGAGATTTGACCGCCTTCTACTAGCGCGTCGATTTTGCCTGACTTTGTTAGTACTTCTCCGTTTAATGAAATAGCCTTAGTAACGGGCTCTACGTCCACCTTGAAAGAAGTAACTATGGGATTTCTTACTACGCAATCGTTAAACGTTACGAACAAGCCGTCAACGGTAACTTTAATGAGAGAACGAGAACTTTCTCTACTAAAATCATACTCAAAACTAAATTTGGTTGCATCATCGTCGTACTTGATAGTATCTTGGGTGCCGTTATCGTATTTACGCAATATTTCTAGTCCGGATGCGTTAAAACGTTCCCCAACAAAATATTGCATATCCTTAGGCTTACTTACGATTTGCAAAGAAATAACCGATTTTGATAGAACTTCTATTTCTAGTGAAGTTGAAAAACCGGCGTAGTCTATATAGATGGTATGAACGCCAACGGGTAAACTCTTGTCGTATCCACGTATCATGGCGTTATTTATGTTATCGATTATAATTGAGCGAGATTGCAATTCAACCTTTAGTTTTACGCCACTAAGCGACAAATCTCCGCCTTGTACCACGGAAATTACGTTAGGACGCTCCGCTATAGATATTGCTTGAACTTCTGCTTTAAGAACGTTTACTACGAACGTAGTCGTGCAAGATTCATATGTAATAGTAACGGTTTGCTCGCCTAGTTTGGTAGTATCGAAACCGGAAAGCATATTTTGAGTTACGGGTACGCTTATTACGGAGCCATTACGAGTTACTGCAAGGATTTTTGCGTCTTCTAGGTCAATCATGTCGCCCGAGTATACGGTACTCTCGGGCATATTTTCGATGCGGATTCGTAAAATTTCGCTACCATCTTCGCTATCATCGGCGCCATCGCCGGAGCAAGCAAGTAACGCAAAGGCGCAAGTTAGCACCAAAACCAAAAGCAAAGTTAATAATCCGTATCGACGTAATTGACGCATTGTTATTCTCCTTAGCATGCAATAACTGCCACTATTATATAATAAATATAATAAAAAGGCAAATGACTTTGCGTATTATTTACTTTAATTTAACGCGCGCGTTCTCGCATTAAATAAAAAAAGCGAAAACGTTGTTTCGCTCTTTTCTTTTTATTCGATTTTAGTTAAAGAACTTTCCGTCCGCATAACTCAAAACAAAAGCCCCTAAACTAGACCAGGCTTGCAATAACGAGCCGTCAGGATGACAGGGAGAATAAAACTCCATAGGAGTAAAATTCTTTTTTTCCAAATTATAAGTGAACCATCTCGTCAACGGATACTCATAGTCCATTCCATACATAAGTTTTGCGTATGCGTACGCTGCAGACCAATACGGCCAATCTCCGCCATTATGATAATAGTACGGCAAACTAGACTTGATAACCACCGACTTATTGTCCTTATAGAAGGGATAAACGGACAAGCAACCAAAATCCCCCGCCTTTTGCTCGGAGTTATTTTTGCTTTCCAACAATTGCTCCATATTCTTTAACGTTGATATCGCTTTTTCTTTGTCCGCAATACCAAACAAAACGCAAACTACGGTATCGATAGACAAATTATCTTCCGTAAAATTTTCGTCTTTATAGTTAACATAATATCCGCGTTTGGAATCCCAAAGTAAATCATTTATTGCTTTCTTCACTTTCTCAGCACGGGCATAATAGTTAGAAGAAAGCGTATCGTCTATACCTTTATAGAGTTCTCCCAAAGCATACAAGGCTCTTTGGAAAAGGGCTTCGTCATACGTGCAATACCCCATTCTAAATACGTTGTCGCACCAATCTCTCCTATTGTACTCGCCACCTTTATAGAGAAGTCCCGTTTCATCCACGCATTCCGCGAGTTTTTCTACTACCATCCGCGCGCATTCTAGAATATTACTTCTACGCCATTTTTCAAAGAGTAAACTCCTATCCCCCGTCTTGCGTACGTAATCGTATAGCATTATTGCCAAAAAAGACGGACTGTCGTAGTGATTTCCCCACCAATTAGTAAAGTTGTATTTTACTGCGCTAGGACACTTCCCATCCCTATCTACGCCCGTTGCAAGAGTTATAATTTCATTTCTTACCAATTCGGGTCTATTAGGTAGCACGCTAAGAATAGTCCAATACCCATCGCGATAATAAGTACGAGCAGGCGATTGATATACTATTCCGGCAAGAAAACCTTTGAATTTTCCCATTTCTTTATACATAGAAAGAGAGCAATTGTATAGATTGTTGTAGTAGGCCTTCAAAAACTCGGTATTGCAACTTGGGGGAGTAGGAAGATTTTTAATATATTCGCTAGCGCTCTTTTTTACTTCATCAAAACGCGCGTAAACGTCGCCAACGTCAACGTAACTAAAATCTTTATAAGTACCGCTACTCAAAACGATTTTTATAGACCCGCTTTCTCCTTTCTTCAAATACAATTCAGCGCTAAATTGATTGGTATAAGTAGGACTTGTTTCTCTCGCAAAAGCAGGCTTAGATACTGCAAAGTCCAAATACCAATTCTCTACCATCCTATTTCTAATGATTAAGCAATCGTCCCTTTCTTCATTGCGCTTGTGTCCATACAGTTTTGCGCTCAACGAACCATAGAACAATCTTGCCATCGTCTTTGCGCTCATTCTTGAGTCAAAAAAATTTTTAATATAAGACGGCTTATTTACGCCAAAGTTAACTACGTTTTCAAACTTGACGTCGACGTCTTTTGCCGTAATAAAAAACTCTTCCAATATGGCGTTAGTCGTATCGTCCGTAAATTGCTCTATTCTTATGAACGCTTCCGGGGTTTCGGTCTCAATGACCATTTTTCTTCCCACCATCGTAACCTTTTTTGGAGCATATAGGTCGAACACTTTATCATTGATAGCCATTTGGTTATAGTAGCACTCAAAGAAGTCCCACTTGTTAATAACCGCATACTTAGAAATACCGCCCATTCCATCAAATTGAGCGGTTAATAGATTGTTTGATACGTCGTAATACGACCTAGAACAAAAGTCATCGTAATGTACGATCGCACCACCTTCAAAACCTATCTTCATGTTTACTCCTTTGCATTAAAACGCAAATTTAGGATACTAAAATATCGTAGTCGGGTATTTCCAACTACGATATTTGATAAATAATCCTATAATTCTTCCCTAAACTTTAACGCCGATAAAACCTTGTTCGTAGTTATGTTATCAAACCCTAAATCTATAATTTCTTCAAGCACCTTTTCTATGTCTACGGTAAAGATAGAAACCCCTATTCCCAGTTCCATAGCCTTTAGCCATAATTCTTTATTCGTCAATAGATAGTTGATATTTATACCCTTTAATCTATCGCTATTAAAACTATCTAGGTATTCCTTAATCTTAGGTAGATTAGCGGTAGTTAGCAAATATTTTGATGCGTAAAAAGAAGCGTTAACGTACAAATCGCATCCGCCTAAATCTTTTACTTCTTCGGGAGTAACGGAGCCTGTAAAATATACCAAATGCTCTATTCCCATTTCTTCCGCAAGTTGTTGCACTGGCTTAACTAAACCTGCCTCCTTAACGTCGCAATTTATTCTCTTGTTAAACTTTTTACAAAACTCAAAGGCATAACGCAAGGGTATTCTTTTGCTTTTGAAGAAAGGAACGTGCAAGTGTCCAAGATAAAGTTCTCCTTTTTTAGAACGAATATCTACTTCTATGGCTTCCATACCAAGATTTTCCATAGCCTTGAAGTACTCGTACGTATTTCTTCCCGTGTTCAATGCTCCGCCGTGCGCAGTTATCATAGTTACTCCTCCAAAAGATTTATGTCGTCATCCCTTCCCACAATCATAGTATCGCCTGCTTTTATGTGTTCAAGGACGTCTTTTACTTTAAGATTAGACTTTTCCGAAAGAATGAGCGTTGCTCCGTATCTACTACCTTCTTCATCTTTGTCCGCGTGCCAATCTCTTCCATAGGTTGCGCTAACGCCATATTTTTCGTTAATCTCGCGATATTCCTTTATTGAACGTAGATTTGTAGGGTCGTCTATTTCCCCGGATATAACTTCATAGAAGTCTATTACTTCGAATATCTCTCTCGGAAACTCGTTCCTACCGCCCGTACATACGGGATAACCTACTCTATACGGATGAGCAAGTCCAACTATATCTCCATCCGCCTTCGCTTCCTTTATCTTTTCCACTACGTTTTCTTTGGTTATAGTACGCCAATCAACGTTGCTGTTACCGCCTAAGACCACTATATGCCCATAAAAAGTCGTCCATTCTATACCCGGGATTACCAGCACTCCATACGTTTTACCCCACTCTACCGCTTCTTTACACGCAGTTGCGGTGTTGTGGTCTGTTACGGCAATCCCATAGTATCCACGCCGTTTAGCGCTCTCTACAAGCTCTTTAGGCGTAAACTTGCCATCACTATGAATCGTGTGCGTATGCAATTCGAACTTAAATTTATTCATACGCTTCCACTCTCAACTTAAAGTTTAGTTTATCGCTTAGTAATGCGTGTACGGAAAGGGTTATTGCATAACTACCGCTTTCTAGTTTGACACTATCAAACCCTACGGTGGAGCGCTCCCCTATCTCTATTATCATATCGTTTGCATGCCTGTGCGCCGTACCAATTAGCGCCTTTCCCTTAGATAACGACAAAGTAACGTGATTTTTGAGCGGTAACTCTTTTACTACTTGCTCTTCTAACACGGTCGACACGTTACCGTAAGCTTCTTTGAACGCCTCTCTTGCAAGCATTAGCGCATCGCGCCCGTCGTACTCTTTGGGAGAATACGAATAATATATTTTTAACAAACTATACCTTTTTTCTAATTCGAAAGGAAACTCTAAATGATTAAAGCATTGTTCCTTAGTTATTTCCGAATCGAGTGAAAATACGGTTATCATGCGCGATACTTTTTCTTTTTTCTTATACTCATGGCGCGATTAAATTCCGCATGAGCATTCTTGTTTTGGAACTCTCTCATCATTCTTAATTTCTTCAGTCCGCCTTGGTCTACCATACTCAATGGACAATACTCAACGTCATAACGATCCAAAACGAGAAGTAACTTCTTTAATCTTTGTATGAAGTCTTTATAATTTCTTTTTTCACTGGGCGTCCAAGCAACTTCGGCAAGAGCTTGCATCCTAGGATATAGTTGGAAGTTTAATCTCTGCTCGGTAGGTACCCACTCTGTCCAAAGGCATCCTTCTAGTCCCATAATACCGCCTGTTGCAGTATTCAAGTTGTATTTTTCAGGCTCAAAGGCATACGTGGTCTTCAAATTGTTTTGGGCGTAAGGCATATCAAAATAGAATGCTTGATGCTTGGAAACGATGACGTCGTGTCCGCCTAAAAGATAGTTTTCTACCTTCATATCACGCTTATGCGTCCAGTATTGAGCGATAATAGTGTTATCTAACTTCTTTGAAGTTAGGATTTCATTCCAACCTATCATTCTCTTTCCCTTGCGTTTTAGGTAAACCGCTATCTTATTATTGAAATATCCTTGTAAGTTCTCTTCGTCTTTAAGTCCCAAATCCTTGATGAGTTTTTGGCAATGGGGACATTTTTTCCACTCACTCTTAGGCGCTTCGTCCCCACCTATATGGAAGTAAGGCGCAGGGAATAGTTGACAAACTTCATCCAGCACGTCGTAGATAAACTTAAACGTGCTTTCCTTACCTGCGCAAGCAATCATTTGACCTATGCCGTTTTCTTCGGGAGTTCCCCAATGAGTAACGGGAACTTCTATTTCCTTTTCCGAGCAAGAAAGCCACGGATATGCCGCAATAGCCGCGCCAAAGTGAGCAGGCATATCAATTTCCGGAATAATGCTTATATGCAATCTTTCCGCATATTGTACAATTTCCCTTATCTCTTGTTGAGTATAATAACCTTCGTGCAAGGTCCAATCAACAATCTTATTGCCCCAAGCCATTGTTTGAGTTCCCTTGCGAATTGCACCGACTTCCGTAAGTTTAGGATATTTCTTAATCTCTATTCTCCATCCGCCATTATCCGTCAAATGCCAATGCAAAGTATTCATCTTATGGTATGCCATCATATCAAGAACGTTCTTGATGGCGTCTGCGCCATGGAAATATCTCGCTTCGTCTATCATTATAGAACGAATCTTAAAGCGCGGTTCATCTTCTATATAGAGAGCGTGCAACGTTAAAAATTCGGGAGTTTCTATTACGTCGCCACCCGTAAGTTGTCTTAAACTTTGCACTGCGTAAAACGCGCCTATTTCGCTAGACGCCTTTATTACTATATTTTCTACACTAACGTCTATGGTATAGCCTTCTTTTGCAATATGCCTATCATGAATAAAAGCTATTTTTGCTTGTTTGGAAACCACTATGGGGAGTTTATATCCGCACGTATTTTCGACAAAACTATTCAAAACATCCCTTGCGCCGGTCAAACTATCATCAGCATACAAAGTGGTATCCGCGTTAATTACAAATTCGCCAAATTTTTCTTCTTGAAATTTAGGTCTTGGAATAAGATTTAACATATAAATCTCCTATTTTCTATCACTAAGTTTAATATATTTTGCTCTGGGAGCTACCGCATCGTAGGCGGGACGAATGATCTTACCTGCGTTTGCAAGTTCTTCTATTCTATGAGCAGACCATCCTGCCATACGGCTTATTGCAAATATGGGAGTGAAGAGTTCCGTGGGGATACCCAGCAGGCGATAAATGAATCCGGAATAGAAGTCTATGTTTGCGGAAACACCCTTGTATATCTTGCGCTTTTCTGCAATCACTTGCGGAGCAAGTATTTCTATCTTACGATACAATTCATATTCCTTTTCCATACCCTTTTCTATAGCAAGGGGCTTTACAAAACTCTTCAAAATCTTTGCTCTAGGGTCGGATTTTGAGTATATTGCGTGACCCATTCCATAAATCAAGCCTTGTTTATCAAAAGCTTTTCCTTCCAAAATAAGTCTTAGATATTCTTTAACGTCTTTGTCACTATGACTCTTTACGTTTGCCGCAATATCATCCATCATTCTTATTACCTTAGCGTTAGCGCCACCATGACGCGGACCTTTTAGCGAGCCAAGAGATGCGGCTATTGCAGAATAGGTATCCGTACCTGAGCTCGTTACTACGTGGCAAGTAAAGGAAGAGTTATTACCACCGCCGTGTTCAGCGTGTAAGACTAGGCAAAGGTCCAAAAGTTTTGCTTCTAGGGGAGAGAATTTGCCGTCTTCACGTAGCATTCTCAAAATATTTTCCGCAGTGCTATACTCGGTAGTCGGTTGATGAATAATAAGATCGCCGTCTTCGTGATAATGCTTGAATACTTGATATCCATATACTGAAAGCATAGGGAATTTGGCTACAAGGTCTAGACATTGCATAAGAACGTTATCCATTGCGATACTATCGGGATTTTCATCATATGCATACAAAGTCAAAACACTACGTTGAAGGACGTTCATCATATCCGTAGAAGACTTCTTCATAATAACGTCGCGAAGGAAACCTTGCGGTAATTTACGCAAAGCCGACAAAATATTCTTGAATTCTTCGAATTCCTTTTCGTTAGGCAATTTGCCAAAAATCAAAAGATATACGACTTCTTCAAAACCAAATCTCTTTTCCTTAACAAAACCTTTAACTATGTCTTCTATTGGAATACCACGATAATATAGTTCGCCATCAACAGGGATGCGAACGCCGTTTTCATCTTCTTTGGCCGCTATAATTTCGGAAATTTCGGTAAGACCTACCAACACGCCCTTGCCGTTAATATCTCTTAATCCGCGCTTACAATCATATTGGTCGTAATACTCTTGCTTAATAATAGTACTTTCGGCGGCGGGTACGGAAAGTTCCTTAATTCTTTTCTTTAGAGCAATCCTAGGATTGGGAGCTTTTGCCATATCATAATCTCCTTTGATTTTACTTTAAATCAATTTATTAACTTACAATTAAACCATAGTTAAGATTAGTTTACCAAAAAAAATATAAAAAGTCAATACTTAATATGCGCGCACACACGTAAGCACATAAAGTAAATTGTCGTATAAAGTCTTGAAAAACCTTTATTTTTAATGTATAATAAAAATATGGAAAAGAAGAACATCATTTTTTATTTTGCTGACCAACAACGTTGGGACACTATAACACCCGAGATAACACCTTCCCTTACTGCTCTTGCAAAAGAAGGTGCTCAATTTGACAACTGCTTTACTTGCCAACCT
>JAZRAN010000199.1:0-10248 GCA_045634605.1 Candidatus Stercoripulliclostridium sp.
CGTATATACTCCTAACGACCTACGCCCCGGTGGCGTAGCGCTTTACTCAGCATCAACGTGTTCTTCTTGTCTTTTTAAGGTTGCGCTTGTTACAAAGCTTGTAGAAGAAGATAAAGAGTTTCTTAGCGACTTATGTGGCAAAAACACTCAAATTTTCACTCACTATGATGAAATCCCGCAAGTAGTACGTAAATCCGTCCAAGAAGTTACCCCAACTAAAGACGAGTTAATAACTCGTTGTCTTATTCAAAACTCCCCTTTTACTACAAAAGACATACCGGACGTTAAGGCTTATGCGTACGTTTTCCCGGAAGGCATTTACGGTGACTATACAATAGATTTAATCAAGGAGTGCTCTGCGTTAGGTAAAGTTTATCTCGACGCGTCCGCTTTCTTAAATAAAGTTGACCCTAAATTACAACTCGTCCTATTCCATAACCATGGACTTCTAGAAGAACTCGCTCCATATTGCGAATTAATTAAAATAACCGAAGATGAACTTGTTCGTTTAACTAATAACAAAAATCTACTGGAATCTATGAGCGAAATTCAAAATTGGGGAGCAAAAGAAGTTTTGGTTACAAGCAAAAACTTATTATACTTATTAGACGCTAATGGTAATTTCATTAGAGAAAGAATTGCCGAAGATTATACCATAAATTGCAATCATCTTGACGTATCAACCATCATAACTTATGCGATAGAAAGAATTACGTCCGACCCCATTTATTCACTTTACACCGCAGGCGCCGTTTCTATGGCAAAACTAAATAGACCCGGACCTCTAAGAACTTGCCAAGCAGAAGTCGATCATAACCTAAAATTCTTTTACTATTATAAACCCGTTCAAACAATCGAACCTGTTGATGACTAAATCTGTCTTGACTTAATATACTCTTTTAATTCTCGTACCCAATCGGTTTGAATTACGTCAAAGCCCTTTTCTATAAACCAACCCCATACGGCATCTTCTTCACCGAGCAATGCCCTATCGTCCGTTTTGCCCGCAGAAATAACGTCTTTGTAGTTATAAACTATCGTATTGCCCCAAGCGTACAAATCATTTTGCTTTAAAAACGCAATATGTTCATCACTAACAAGATAATCATCTTCACTTCTAAAAATCAACTCTTCGCCAATAAAATTTATCCCACTGTTAATAAGAAGGTTTTCCGCATCTCTATCCGCTTTTCTAAGCATTAGCATAAAAGGCACGTCACAGGCCAACTCGCGCAAGGCGGTAAGCATTTTAGGAGAATAGTAACTTTTTATAATTACGCCATCACGAATATTGTGCCTAGAGAGTTTTTCGGATATGAGCTTAGGATTAGACCAAAACTTATCTACGTTGATAATACACTTGCCTTTTAAAAAGTCAAGAGCTTCGTCAAGAGTCGGTATAAAATAATTCGTTTTCGTTAAATCATCGTTAACGCAATTTGTTTTTTTAATATTTTTAGCAAGTCTAAATTGCAAAGGAATAATCTTTCCTAAGTGCGGAAAATCCATATATGGATGAAAGGCAAAAAGTTCCCCATCCAAACTTTTAGTTACGTCTAATTCTATAATGTCCGCGCCTTGACGCAATGCTATTGCATATGACTCAAGCGTATTGGACGGAATATTTGCCCCTGTTGCTCCACGGTGTGACGCAACCAAAATTCCATTACTTCTACGCTCGCTCAAATCGGAAAATTTCATCATATCTCCTTGGGTAGAGTTGAGCCACCATACGGCATAACGTAAACCGAACTGTTTTCGCCAAGTAGCCTTGTTGCATCATCATATGCGGTATTTAGGTCACGGTATGGCTCCAAATGGATACCTTTAACTAGATTATCATCCAAGTCGGACACTAGGAAAATTCTTGATTTTTCTAGCACCAAAGATATTGCGGCCGCCTTATGTCCACCAAGCTTAAAGTCTTTTTTTATGTCGTCTATCATTTGTTTTGGAGTCTTCATAGTCATCCATTCTTCAAACACTGCGCTACCTAAACCTTCCTTGCAAGACGCCAGCCAAATTATAATCGCACCATCTTTGACAGCGTGCTTGGCATTATCAAGGGCTTTTTGCGCTTGGTACATGTTTTGGTCTTTAGGATAGCCACCTGCGCTTACAACTACGATATCCGCCTTCTCTTTGATAGCCACCGAATAGAGCTCGTCTAGGAACTTGCACCCTTCCCTGTGCGCTAAAACCGAATCTCCTGCGCAAGCAAAAATTATGTTTTTATGCTCGTCCAAAACAACGTTCAAAATATAATCTATTCCTAAAAGTTTGCCCGCTTCTTCTATGTCTAGTCTAACGGGACTTTCCAGGTTGCCTGCATACGCAGTCGGCTCAACCATCATTTTATGATTTTGCCTAATTGCTTCTTTTGTAGATACGCCGGGCATAATCGCTTTTGCTCCACCACTATATCCGGCGAAATAATGGTACTCAATATTTCCCATACAAATGATAAAATCACTATTTACAACTCTATCAAAAATATCGACTACCGTGCCACTGGACGTAACACCCACTCTAACGCATTTGTCGGGATTTGAATCGACGCATTCTATGCTTTCATAAATAGCATCGCCCACCAAATATCTCATTTCCGTTTCAGTGTGCGGTCTATGTGAGCCAAGAGCAAAAACAACGAGTATATCTTCATTAGGGACACCTGCCCTATTTAATCTTTCAACAAGTGGTGGTAAACAAATTTTGGAAGGCATAGGACGAGTAATATCGCTTGTAATAATACAAACCTTCTGACCCTTTTTAACTAACTCTTCGATGCGCTTTGAGCCTATCGGGTTGTCAAGAGCTCGTTCTACTTCTTCTCTGCCGGTTAAACCAACTTTTACTTCATTGGGAAGTAGTTCTTTAATCAAACGATTTTTGCTAACGTTAATTTCAAATTGTTTTTTATCGTAATTTAATATCATTTTGCCTACCAACTTATATTGTTAAATATATTTTATAATCATTTATTACAATTTTCAAGCGCTTTAATGAAAGAATAAAATTTTAACAAAAAAATCGACAAGATAACTTGTCGACTTTTTGGAGCTAATGGCCGGACTCGAACCGGCGACCTGTTCATTACGAGTGAACCGCACTACCTACTGTGCTACATTAGCAAATTGTTACCTTATTATTTTATAGATGAATTAAAAAAAAATCAACTAATTTAACTAACTAATATTAAATTATTATCAATTTTTAAAAAAAATAAAAATATTTAGTTTTTTATCAATAGACCTTGAAACGTAACGATAAAAAAGTTATAATGTAATTATAAAATTTGTATTAACGGAGACATTGATATGGCAAAAAGTAGACTTATAGGCGACTATCCCGTAATCGGCATCCGCCCCACAATTGATGGTAGACGCGGAGTACTTAAAGTTCGCGAATCTCTTGAAGAACAAACCATGAATATGGCAAAAAGCGCAGCAAAGCTCTTTGAAGAAAATCTTAGATACTCCAATGGCGAACCCGTAAAGGTCGTTATTGCAGATACCACTATCGGTAGAGTTGCAGAATCCGCAGCTTGCGCTGACAAGTTTAGGAAAGCAGGCGTTGATATTACGCTAACGGTTACTCCATGTTGGTGCTACGGCGCGGAAACTATGGATATGGACCCCAATACAATCAAGGCTGTTTGGGGATTTAACGGCACGGAACGTCCGGGCGCTGTGTATCTTGCGTCAGTTCTTGCTACCCATGCGCAAAAAGGACTTCCCGCTTTTGGTATATACGGCAAAGACGTTAAAGATGCCGACGACGTAGAAATTCCTGAAGACGTAAAAGAAAAACTTCTTCGCTTTGGTCGTTCTGCCATTGCAGTTGCAACCATGCGCGGTAAATCCTACCTACAAATCGGCTCCATTTGTATGGGTATCGGTGGCTCTATCATAGACCCTAACTTTATAGAAGATTATCTTGGAATGCGCGTAGAATCTGTTGATGAAGTAGAAATCATCCGTCGCATGACCGAAGGCATCTACGATATCGAAAAATATGATAAGGCAATTGCATGGGTAAAGGAAAATTGCAAAGAAAGCTTTGATAAAAACCCTGCAGAACTCCAAAAATCCAGAGTGGAAAAGGATGCAGACTGGGAATTCATCGTAAAAATGATGCTTATCATTAAAGACCTTATGAACGGCAACCCTAACCTACCCGAAGGCAATGAAGAAGAGATGGTTGGACATAACGCCATCGCCGCAGGCTTCCAGGGTCAAAGACAATGGACCGATTTTTATCCCAACTGCGACTTCCCCGAAGCAATGCTAAACTCGTCCTTTCACTGGGATGGCGCTAGAGAGCCTTACGTTCTCGCAACCGAAAACGACGTCTTGAACGGACTAAGTATGCTATTTATGAAGTTACTAACCAATCGTCCCCAAATGTTCGCGGACGTTAGAACTTGTTGGAATGGTGAATCCGTCAAGAGAGTTACCGGCTACGAGTTAGAAGGTCACGCTAAGGATGCCAACGGTTTTATTCATCTAATAAACTCAGGCGCATGTTGTCTTGATGCTAACGCGGAAGCAAAAGATGAAAATGGCAACGCTATGATTAAGCGTTGGTATGAAGTAAACGATGAAGACATTAAGAATATACTATCAAATTCAACTTGGAATTACGCAGATTTAGGCTATTTCCGTGGCGGCGGCTACTCTTCTAGATTTGTTACCAAGAATGAAATGCCTGCTACTATGATTAGGCTGAATTTGGTTAAAGGTCTTGGTCCTGTTATGCAAATCGTAGAAGGTTGGACCGTTGCTCTCCCCGAAGACGTTAACGACGTACTATGGAAAAGAACCGACTACACTTGGCCATGCACTTGGTTTGCGCCTAGAACCAGCGACAAAGGCGCATTCAAATCCGCATACGACGTAATGAACAATTGGGGAGCTAACCACGGCGCAATCTCATACGGACATATCGGCGCCGACGTTATTACCTTATGCTCTATGCTAAGAATCCCCGTTTGCATGCACAACGTCCCGGAAGAAGATATTTTCCGTCCTGCCGCATGGAATGCGTTTGGTATGGACAAAGAAGGACAAGATTATAGAGCTTGCGCAACTTTCGGACCACAATTCAAAAAATAAAGGTGAAATATGAAATATCAAGAAATAAGAGAACAACTATGTGACGTCTGCCATAAAATGTGGCAACTCGGTTGGGTTGCGGCAAACGATGGTAACGTTTCCGTAAAACTTCCCGATGGTACCTTTATGGCTACCCCTACCGGAATAAGTAAAAGCTTCATTACTCCCGAAAAACTAGTTATCATAAACGATAAAGGTGAAGTTTTGGAAGGAGAAGAAGGCTACAAGCCTTCAAGCGAAATCAAAATGCACTTGCGTTGCTATGCTGAACGTGAAGACGTAGGCGCAGTAGTACACGCGCATCCCCCGACAGCCACAGGATACGCAGTTGCGGGCAAAAGCATGGATGAATATTCCATGATAGAAACCGTTATTGCAATAGGTTCCATTCCCCTAACCCCGTATGGCACACCTAGCACTAATGAAGTACCGGAAGCAATTGCGCCCTATCTAAAAGAGCACGACGTTTTCCTACTCCAAAACCACGGGGCGCTCACCGTAGGCGCAGATTTAATTACTGCATACTATCGCATGGAAACGTTGGAACTCTTTGCTAAAATTTCTCTTACTGCTCATCTTTTAGGTGGCGCGCAAGAGATTCAAAAAAATCAAATTGATAAGCTATTGTACCTAAGGGACAATTATTATCACGTTTCCGGCAAGCATCCGGGCTACAAAAAGTACAACAAAGATAGCAAATAATGAGATATCATTTAGCAATTGACATAGGAGCATCTAGCGGTAGACATATTCTAGGCCATCTTGAAGATGGTAAAGTAATTCTAGAAGAAATCTACCGCTTTGAAAACTCGCTAGAATTATATAATGATTCCAGCGTTTGGAACGTCGAAAAACTTTTTAGTCACATATTAGACGGACTAAAAACGGCAAAGACTCTTGGCAAGATTCCTTCCAGTGTTGCAATAGATACTTGGGGCGTAGATTACGTACTCCTTGATGCAAACGGCAAGGAAATTTCTCCATGCGTTTCATACCGAGATTGTCGTACCGCGGGTGTTCCGCTTGATGTCTATAAGCAAATCGACAAGCTTTCACTTTTTGAGAAAACAGGCATCCAAAACCACGAGTACAATACCCTATTCCAACTTTTATGTGATAATAAAACCGGTAAACTAGCTAAAGCTAAATCGTTTTTAATGATGCCGGAATATTTTTCATATAAGCTAACCGGCATACAAAAACATGAGTATACAATCTGCTCAACTTCTAATATACTCAACGCTAAAACAAAAGATTGGGACAATGAAATAATTTACGTTCTAGGTCTTTCAAAAGACTTATTTACTTCCATTTCATCCCCTTCATCTCTTGTCGGTCAATTTACTAAAAACGTTGCAGATTACGTCGGATATAATGCTAAAGTACTCTTTGCGCCATCACACGACACTGCTTCCGCAGTTTTGTCCTGTCCTATCTCTACAAGTAGCGTGTTTATTTCATCCGGCACGTGGAGCTTGGTCGGTACGGAAAATGACGTTCCTATCACAGATGAAAAAGCTTTGTTGTCCGGGCTCTCTAACGAAGGCGGTTTTGACGGCAAATATCGCATTTTAAAGAACATAATGGGCATGTGGCTATTCCAGTCCATCAAGAAAGAATTAGGGGGTAAATATAGCTATGACGAGCTTATGTCTCTTGCTATGAAATCCGCTTATACAAAAACCTTTGACCCAACGTCCCCTGCTCTTTTAAACCCCAATAGTATGATTAATGCAGTAAAAGAACTACTGGGTGACGTTACTCTTTCTCTTGGCGACGTCTTGAATAGCATATATCTTTCACTAGCCCATTCATACAATGCAACGGTAAAAGAAATAGAAAATCTAACGAACAAAGTTGTTAATGAAATTGTAATTGTCGGCGGTGGCTCAAAAGATGAATACCTTAATAAACTTACGGCAAAAATTACAGGTAAAAAAGTAGTAGCAGGCCCTACCGAGTGTACTGCTCTTGGCAATATTCTTTCTCAAGTTTATTACTATGATGACTCGTTGTCTATAAAGGATTTACGCTCAATTGTAAAAACAACGTTTGGAGATTTAATCAAGCATTACGCTTAATGTATTATATAAATAAAACCCACCATAACGGTGGGTTTTATTATTTTAGTTTGATTAAAACTACTTGTTAGCTTCTTCAATAGCAACTGCTACTGCAACGGTCATACCAACCATGGGGTTGTTACCTGCGCCGATAAGTCCCATCATTTCTACGTGAGCGGGAACGGAAGAAGAACCTGCGAATTGAGCATCACTATGCATTCTTCCCATAGTATCGGTCATACCATAAGAAGCGGGGCCTGCAGCCATGTTATCGGGGTGAAGAGTTCTACCAGTACCGCCACCGGAAGCTACGCTGAAGTAGGTCTTGCCGTTTTCGATACACCACTTCTTGTAGGTGCCGCTTACGGGGTGTTGGAAACGAGTGGGGTTGGTGCTGTTGCCGGTGATACCAACGTCAACGCCTTCCTTACTCATGATTGCAACGCCTTCATTAACGTCATTGGAACCATAGCATCTTACCTTTGCTCTTTCGCCATTGCTGTAAGCCTTTTCTCTAACGATGGTGAGTTCATCGGTAAATTGGTTGTAAGAAGTTTCTACGTAGGTGAAACCATTGATACGGCTGATGATGAAAGCAGCGTCTTTACCAAGACCATTAAGAATAACTCTTAGGGGTTCTTTACGAACTTTGTTAGCGGAACGAGCAATACCGATTGCGCCTTCTGCTGCTGCAAAAGATTCGTGACCTGCTACGAAAGCAAAGCACTTGGTTTCTTCGCGGAGAAGTTTAGCAGCAAGGTTACCATGTCCTAGACCAACCTTACGGGTGTCAGCAACGGAACCGGGAACACAGAATGCTTGTAGACCTGCGCCGATAGCTTCTGCAGCGTCAGCAGCCTTAGTAGCGCCCTTTACGATTGCGTTAGCGCAACCAATGGTGTATGCCCAAACTGCGTTTTCGAAAGCAATGGGTTGAACTCCCTTAACGATTGCTTCTACGTCAATGCCTTTCTTGTCGCAAATGCTCTTTGCTTCAGCCAAATCTTTGATGCCGATGCTAGCTAGAAAAGCGTTGATTTTATCAATTCTTCTATCAAAACCTTCAAATCTAATTTCCATATTACACCTCCACTATTCTACTCTGGGGTTAATCTTTCTAACGGCGTCAGCAAAACGGCCGTAAGTACCGGTGCACTTCTTGAGTGCTTCTTCGGGAGCAACGCCCTTAACGGTGATTTGTTCAAGCATTTGTCCTAGGCGGATGAATTCATAGCCGATAACTTCGCCATCTTCGTCTAGACCGATTCTGGTAACGTAACCTTCTGCCATTTCTAGATATCTAACGCCCTTAGCTTTGGTTGAATACATAGTACCGATTTGGCTACGGAGACCTTTACCTAGGTCTTCTAGACCAGCGCCGATAGAAAGACCATTTTCACTAAATGCGGATTGGCTTCTTCCGTAAACGATTTGTAGGAAGAGTTCTCTCATTGCGGTGTTGATAGCATCGCAAACAAGGTCGGTATTAAGAGCTTCAAGAATGGTTTTACCGGGAAGAATTTCTGCTGCCATTGCTGCAGAGTGGGTCATACCAGAACAACCAAGAGTTTCTACGAGAGCTTCTTCGATGATACCATCTTTGATATTAAGGGTAAGCTTACATGCGCCTTGTTGGGGTGCGCACCAGCCAACACCGTGGGTAAGACCACTGATGTCGCTAATTTGCTTAGCGTTAATCCATTTTCCTTCTTCGGGAATGGGTGCGGGACCATGGTTGGGGCCCTGATTTACCTTACACATTTTTTCAACTTCGTGAGTGTATTGCATTATTGCCTCCGTTTAATGTATTTATGTGGTTTAATATTTTTTGATGAGTTTAAGGTCGATTCTTTGTTTTTCATCAATCTTGATGATTCTAACTTTAACCTTATCGCCTACGTTAACGACGTCGGTAACCTTTTCTACGCGTTCCTTAGAAAGCTTGCTGATGTGAATCATGCCGTCTTTGTTGGATGCGATTTTTACGCTTGCGCCGAATTGTCCCTTGTCATTTTCCATAATTTTAACTACGGTGCCGTCGAATTCTTCGCCAACTTCATATTCGCGAACGATATCTTCAACGATTTGACGAGCATTTGCGATAGCTTCTGCATCGCTGGATGCGATAAAGATAGTGCCATCGTCGCTTATATCAATCTTAACGCCGGTTTCTTCGATAATCTTATTGATGGTCTTGCCACCGCTACCAATAACTTCACGAATCTTATCGGGATTAATGGAGAAGGAAACAATTTTGGGAGCCCACTTGCTTAGTTCTTTTCTGGGAGCAGGAAGAACTTCTAGCATTTTGCCTAAAATGTGGAGTCTGCCTTGTCTTGCTTGTTCAAGAGCGCGGGTAAGGATTTCACGGTTAATACCCTTAATCTTAATATCCATTTGGATAGCGGTAATACCTTCTTCCGTACCTGCTACTTTGAAGTCCATGTCGCCAAAGAAGTCTTCTATGCCTTGAATATCGGTCAAGATGTGGAGTTTATTGTTAACGTCGTCCTTAATTAGACCCATAGCAACACCTGCAACGGGAGCCTTAATCGGTACGCCTGCGTCCATTAGAGCAAGGGTAGAACCACAAACGGATGCTTGAGAAGTAGAGCCGTTGGAGCTAATAACTTCGGAAACCGTTCTAATTGCATAAGGGAAGAATTCTTCGCTGGGGAGAACGGGTTCTAGAGCGCGTTCTGCAAGAGCGCCGTGACCGATTTCACGTCTACCGGGGCTACGAAGGGGCTTAGCTTCGCCGGTGCTGTATCCGGGCATATTGTAGTGGTGAATATATCTCTTGAATACTTCGTCATCAAGACCTTCTAGTTTTTGAGCTTCGGAAATGGTGCCTAGGGTTGCGGTAGTAAGAACTTGAGTTTGGCCTCTGGTAAATACTGCGGAGCCGTGTACTCTGGGAAGAAGACCTGCTTCACACCAAATGGGACGAATGTCGGTTAGACCACGACCATCGGGACGAATACCCTTATCTGCTATCATAGCGCGTACGCATTCTTTTTTCATTGCGTAAAGAATATCGTTGATGTCACGTCTGATATCGGGATAAATTT
>JAZRAN010000200.1:0-1701 GCA_045634605.1 Candidatus Stercoripulliclostridium sp.
AAAAATAAATTGCTTGAGCTGTAAAGGCGAATTCCGCCTAGGCAAAAAGGTTTATAATCTTGACGATGCGCTCGGCACTCTCGACTGGGGACGCGGTGTTTGGACCTATGACAATACTTGGTATTGGGGTAGCTTGCAAACCATACTTCCCGACGGCAAAAAATTCGGCTTTAATATCGGCTACGGCTTTGGCAACACTACTGCCGCAAGCGAAAATATGCTATTCTACGACGGAAAAGCCCATAAACTAGAAGACGTTACCTTCAACATCCCCGGCGACAATACCGATGATATCAAGTATATGGAGCCTTGGACGTTTACTTCCAGCGACGGCAGACTAGAGCTTGACTTTGAGCCTATTATAGACCGTCAAGCGCCCGTAGACCTAAAGGTTATGTGTATGCTCCCCCACCAAGTTTTCGGTTGGTTTAGCGGTAAGTGTATACTCGACGACGGCACCGTCATTACGCTAGATAAAACCCTAGGCTTTGCGGAAAAAGTACGCAATAAGTGGTAAAATTTCTACTAATAATTAACGCCCGAATTATTCGGGCGTTTTCTTTTACTTGTTTTCTCCGTATGCTTTTGAGCAAAGCTCTTCTATGTAATCACGCTTAATGAGAGTATCAAGCCACTTTTTAGGGATTGCATCGTAACCGTATAGAGCGCCTGCTAAGCCACCCGCTATTGCGCCTACGGTATCGGTATCTTTGCCTAGGTTGACGGCTTTTAACACGCAGTCGGCATAGCTTTCCGTTGTGAGCAAGCACCATAGAGCCGATTCAAAAGTATCAACGACGTAACCGCTACTTTTAATTTCGCTAGCAGGAGTATTCTTTACGGTTTGTAGGTCGGCAAAGCTAAGTAGTCGCTTGTAGTGAGCAAGCTCCGGCTCGTCCTTGTAGTATTCCTTGGCATCGTTTAGCCCGAGCGCTACCGCGTTTTCTTGCCCGTCCAAAAGGCGCCATAAAATGAAAGCGTATATTCCGCAAGCAATCTTGGAGCGAGCGTGAGCGTGGGTTATGGCGGATGCCTTTTCTACCATTTCTATTTTGGTCTTTACGTCTTCGTTAAGGCGGTATGCGTAGAGCGCAACGGGGTGTATTCTCATAAGAGAGCCGTTGCCGTTGGAGTATTCGCTCGTCTCTCCGCACTCGTCCCAAAGCTTGCCTTCTTCCATCATTTTTCTTATTACGTTATCGCAAGTTAGACCTACGTCGAAAACCCTTCCACCCGGCGTATAGTCGGCAAGATAATACCAACTCACAAAGTTTGTCGCTATCATATTTAGGTATAGCTTTCCGTCTACTATCGCATCAATAGCGCATAGCGACATACTGGTATCGTCCGACCACGAGCCTGCGGGAACGTTGTAGGTTCCGTATCCCGTCATATCGGTTACGGGTTCCTCTTCTAGCGTTTCCCTAGAACAAAACTCCACCGGCGCGCCCAACGCATCGGCTACCGCGTGTCCTAATACTACTGCTTTTGCCTTTTCTAAAAAATTATTGTTTGTCATTTTCCCTTACCCCTTTGTTGATTTCTATTTCGTTTAATCGTGAGTGATTTTATCAAATTAAAAGCCCTTTGTCAACCCCCTATTTTTCCTTATGAAAGCGCTAACTTCCCTTTGGAAAGTACAATACCGTTTCACTACCATTTCGCAAGAAAGAAAAAGCGCTACGCCCAAGGACGTAGCGC
>JAZRAN010000201.1:0-3033 GCA_045634605.1 Candidatus Stercoripulliclostridium sp.
TCATCATCACGGCCAACCAATTCGCCTACTATCTTTTTAACCTTACCTACGGGCTTGATATAGATGGCTTCTACCATTTCGCCTTGATTACGAGCGTAATCTTTGTCGGTTACTATCGGGCGGTCAAGTCCGGGAGAAGATACGTTTAGGTCATACGCCACGCCGTTAGTGATATCCGCGCTTTCTAGGGGTAGGTCGAGAGCATCGTTAACTATAATGCAATCATCCAAAGTAATTCCGCCCTTTTTATGTACGAAAACGGTAAGAGTGTTTTTCTTACCTACGCGTTGGAATTTGATTTCTACGACTTCATAACCGAGTTTTTCCACAACGGGAACGATTACTTCTTCCGCTCTTTCTTGAATTGATAATTCGAATTGCATACTCACTCCAAAATAATTTAGGAGCGGCTTTCACCACTCCTAAGTAATTGCCGTTCAGCGTGTATATAATAACACACGCATACGCGTTACGCAAGCGATTTTCTTAATTTATCCAAAACAATTTTGAAATACTCGGGAATTTCCGCGTTAAAAGTCATAACTTCGCCCGTCCTAGGATGAGTAAGGACAAGTTTGAAAGCGTGCAAAAGTTGACCGTTTAGTCCAAATTTATTACTTCCGCCATAAATTGCGTCGCCCACCACGGGATGATGCTTAAACGTCGAATGTACTCTAATTTGATGCGTTCTACCCGTAAAAAGTTCGTATTCTACAAGCGTATATTTTTGAAAACGCTCTATTACCTTATAGGACGTCTTAGCGTATCTGCCGTCTTTGTCCACGCACATCTTTTTTCTATCGATTTTATGGCGGGCAATGGGTTGCTCAACTACGCCTTCGTCTTCTTTGATATTGCCGTCAACAAGGGCAATATAGTATCTTTTTGCCGACTTTTCCGCAATTTGCTTGCTCAATGACAGGTGCGCAAAGTCGTTTTTTGCAACCATAATCAGTCCGGACGTATCCTTGTCCAATCTGTGCACGATACCCGGACGAAGAACGCCGTTTATACCGCTTAGGTCCTTGACGTGATAAAGCAAAGCGTTAACAAGCGTGCCGTCAGGCGAACCCGTTGCGGGATGCGTTACCATACCTTGAGCCTTGTTGATAACCAAAAAATCTTCATCTTGATATACAATATCAATCGGTAAATCTTGCGCCACTGCCGTAAGCGGAGTGACTTCTTCAAAAACAACTTCTATTTCATCCCCTACTTTTAGGGAATATCCGCTTTTTGTTTGCTCTTTGCCGTTAACCTTTACGAAACCCTTTTCGATTGCGTTTTTGATGCGACTGCGTGTAATGGAATCAATAGATAGCGACAAAAAGGTGTCCAGTCGCTCACCTTTATCTTCACTTGAAATTATAAAAATTCTAGTTTCCATTACTATTTTTTAGCCTTTTCTACGGGTTTGTAGAAGAAAATAACGTAAATTATCAAAAGCACGCAACCAACGGTAAGTCCGGTATCCGCTAGGTTGAATACGGCAAAATCGATTAGTTCAAAGTAAACCCAATCGCGAACGAATCCCAAAGTAAAGCGGTCGACGACGTTACCAATACCGCCCGCTATTAGAAGGATTAGCGCAGAGCGATACCATCCGTTGCGATTTTTGATGGAAAATACCATTACAACCGCCATTATCACTATGGTTATTATGGAAATAATACCCAAAATATCGGTTTTTCCTTGGAAAACACCAAACGACGCGCCGGTATTTTCTACGGAAGTTAACCTTAGCACGCCTTTCCAAATGATAATATCAGGCTCTCCCGATGCAATCGGCCCATAGACAAACTCTTTAGTGAGCAAATCTATTGCAAGCCAAACGCCTATGAAAAAGAAGTCGATTAGAAACCAAATCGCAAGTTTTTTCTTAGGAGCATCAAAAAGATTTTTAATTTTTTGCGTCAAGTCTAATTTTACCATACGCATATTATATAATTTGCGCAAGAATTTTGCAAGCCTTTACGCAACATTGAATAAGGCGCTAGTCCAAAGCGGAAAGAATACTCATCCCACTCGGAGTAATCAAATACTTGTCATCGTCTATTCTTTTTAGCGTTGCCTTATTTGAATATCCCGCCCCGCTCAAAAAATCCAAAGTCCTTTGACGCTCTATCGAAGAAAGAGTTTTAAGGTCAAAAATGACGCCGTTTTTAGACTGCACTTCGTCTATGATTTTTTCGGCGTCAGCAAAGTTTTTGGGAGTAAAAATAGTAATTTTTTGCCTGTATGGCGTAGTGGAAGGACGCTTTTTTGCAACGAAAGCGTCGTATGGTGTCATCTTGCTATTTTTTGCTTTTTTCGTTTGAATTTCACCATTTTTTAGCGTTTTGATATATGACATTATTATAATTTAGGGCATATTTTATAATACTAAGGACGATCTCCAAACAAAATTCTGCCTAGTCTAACCTGCGTTGAGCCACACTCCACTGCGAGCAAATAATCTTCCGACATACCCATTGAGAGAACGGAAAAATCAGGGTAAATTTTCTTTAACTCATCAAATTTTCGACGCACTTTTAGGAAGCATTTTTTTAGTTCTTCCGCCCCTATTCCTTGTGGCGCAACAGCCATAATTCCACAAACTTTTATGTGAGAAAAGGCGCTTAATTTTTCCAAAATTTCATCGACTTCGTTGACGCTTATTCCGCCCTTACACTCTTCTTCGCCGGAGTTAACTTCCACCAAGCACTTTTGAACAACGTCTTTTTTCGTTGCAATTCTTTCGATTTCTTCGGCGAGAGAAATTCGGTCCAAGCTAGAAACATATCTTACCTTGCCTACAACGTACTTGACTTTGTTGGTTTGGAGTTGTCCTATTATATCCCAAGTCAAATTTTCATCGTACTTGGAATTGAATTCTTGCACTTTGTTTTCCCCAAAGACAGTAACTCTACCATCGGCGCTCAACGCTCGCAAGGTTTCTATCGAGCGGAATTTACTTGCGCCAATTATTTCTACCGCGCTTGCGTCTAGTCCCGCTTTTGCGGTAACTTCGTTAATATTTGCTAAAATTGCGTT
>JAZRAN010000202.1:0-1672 GCA_045634605.1 Candidatus Stercoripulliclostridium sp.
TTATTGGACCTAGTGGCGGTGGTAAGTCTACTTTCTTGCGTTGCTTGAACGTTTTGGAAGACCCGACCGTTGGTAAAGTTATATTTGACGGAAGGGACCTTACCGACCTTAAGATAGACATCAACGAATGCCGTCAAGATATGGGTATGGTTTTCCAACAATTCAATTTGTTCAACAACCTTACCGTACTAGATAACATTACCCTTGCGCCTATTACCGTCAATAAGGAAAAACTCAAAAAGGCAAAGATCAACAATATGATAATGCCGTTATATAACAAAGTGCTTGCCAAATTTGAGCCACAAATTAAGGCCTACATAGACAAGAAACTTGCAAAAGAGCAAAAGATAGTTGATGAAACCAAGGTTATCCTAGAGCCTGTTTTAGCAGAGTGGGAAGCAACCAAGGTAGTCATTGATAAGGCGGGCAAGAAGCTTGTAACCTACGATAAAAATCTAACCAAGAAAAAGGTTAAATTGGTTACCAAAATAGAAAATGCGGAAAGAGAATTAAGAAGAATTTCTTACCCCACGCCTAAAACGCTAATGGAACCGCCCTTTAAGAACAAGGCGGAAATAGTAAAGGATGCGGAAGCAAACGCAATGAAACTTCTTGCAAGAATAGGACTAGAAGATAAGGCTAACAAGTATCCTTCCACTTTGAGTGGCGGACAAAAGCAAAGAGTTGCAATCGTAAGAGCGCTTGCTATGAACCCGAAAGTAATGCTATTTGACGAGCCGACTTCTGCTCTTGACCCGGAAATGGTAGGGGAAGTTTTGGACCTTATCAAACAAATCGCAAGCGAAGGGATGACGATGGTTATCGTAACGCACGAAATGGGCTTTGCTCGTGAAGTTGCAACCCGCGTGTTCTTTATGGACCAAGGCGTTATCGCAGAAGAAGGAACTCCTAACGAACTATTTAGCAATCCTAAATGCGAAAGATTACAAGAGTTCCTTTCCAAAGTTTTATAAAAACGGCATAAATAAAAAGCGTCGCGAAATGCGACGCTTTAATTTTATATAGATTATTTTAAATCTACACCGATTTTAGTGCAGGGGACTTTTTCGTTTAGGATATCGTTTATGCCGTACTTGCTGTTTGCAATATATATGGTAGTGCCGAGTTTGGCAGGTTCTTTTACGTACTCTAGTTTTGCTCTTGCGCCGTTTGCGCCTTTTCTTGATGCGCCGTCGCAGTAGTTTTGGTAGTACTCAATATGCTCTATAACTTCATAAATATCCTTGCCGGAAATGGTTCTAACAAGGGTGCTACTATCCTTAATGTCGGTAAAAATGCCGTCTACGCCGGAAAGGATAAGCAGGTTTTTAGGCTTAACAAGGCAAGCGATTTGCGATGCCGTTTCATCGTTATCTATGCACTCGACGACTTTTTGCGATTTTGAGCGCAAAGATTGGATTTCCATCTTACGGTTTTCTTCCGAGCAAACGGGGTCGTTGTAGTTTATGATAGGAATAGCGTTTTGCATAGGGCAACGAAGAAGGGCGTTTTTTAGGTGCTCGCGCTTCATATCGTCGTTAAAATGTTGGTGCTCAACCAAGAATTGTCTAATAGAATAATTAGCGTTTACGAATCTACGATAGGTTTCTAGGAGTATAGATTGACCTTGCGCTGCGTAATCGGTCTTGATGTCGTTATAGTCACCCTTTAA
>JAZRAN010000203.1:0-1935 GCA_045634605.1 Candidatus Stercoripulliclostridium sp.
ATCGACGTCCAATTAAAGCGCCGTTACGACCTTATTCCCAACTTGGTAGAAACCGTAAAAGGTTACGCTTCTCACGAAAAGGATACTCTCACCCAAGTAACCGAAGCAAGAGCATCAGTCGGTAGCGCAAAGACTACCGCAGAAGCCGTGGAAGCCAACAACCAACTTTCATCTGCGCTCGCTCGCCTTTTGATAGTTAGCGAAAAGTACCCCGAGTTAAAGGCAAACTACAACTTTACTTCTCTCCAAAACGAACTTACCGAAATAGAAGATAAGATTGCCTTTACCCGCCAATCATACAACGATACCGTACTTCTCTATAACCGCAAAAAGAAATCTTTCCCCGCAAATATCATAGCCAATCTATTCAAGTTTGAAGATGGAGTATATTATAAGGCAGAAGAAGCCGTACAAGTAGTGCCCCAAGTCAAATTCTAATTGCAAATAGTCGCTAAAGCGATTGTTTCGCTTTAGCGAAATGCAAAATGCAAAATGCAAAATGCAAAATGAACTTCACTCCGTTACACTTCGCTCACAAGGATAAGAGTAGCGCATTTGCATTTGCGTTAACTACTCCCTAACGGGAGCGATAACTACCACCTAATCGGTGGCGATAACTACTTGCTTACGCAAGCGTTAACTACTCACTACGTGAGCGTTAAGGATTAAATAAATATATTTTTCCTTGTGAGCGAAACGAAGTGTAGTGAAGCAATTCTGCATTCTGCATTCTGAATTCTGCATTCGCGTAGCGATGCTCCGCATTTGTACTAGCAGCTAAAATTACTGCTCTTCGCTGCTCCCGCAACTCTTCCGACAGAAGTGTTATCACAAGTTCTGGAGCGTAATTCCTTTATGGGATTGGGCGCTACGTTAAAGCGGTAATCTTTACCATAGTTGCGTATATGGGTGCCGATAACGCAATGTGAAGGTACCTGATTTGTAGGTGTGTTGATTATATCTTGGTAAGTGAAGAAGTCTGCGTCGGGGCATAGGTTTTCTATTTTTTCGTAGTCTTCCAGTACGGAAGTGAACTGCACGGTATCGGAAAGTATCTCCCTTACGTAGTCTACGTTTTCGTGTAGAGATAGGGGCTCGGGGAAGGTGCCGTCGGGTATAACTTCTTCCTTTTCTTTGCCTTCATATTTGTTTAGTAACTCTACCGCTTTATGAAGGTGGGCAATCTCTATTTCCAAGTTTTCTTGCCACAAGCGTTTGATATAGGAGTTGGTTTCCGTCTTATAGCAAGACCAATACAAATAACACTCGGTGTATTCGTGCCATAGTAGCATTTCTAGCCAAGTTGCGTTGGGGTCTTGTAGCGCTCCGTAGTGGGTGACGTGCTCTTCTTCTACCCTACATATCTCTTGGTATAGTTTGCGGGCAAGGTCGGTTGCGCCAAAGTTTGTGATATTCATATAGTAGTTCATCGTTTGTTGCTCCGCCGCCGTTATAATGAGCGTGGTGAGTACCGTAAACTTATCCGCCGTCTTTGCGTTTATAGGGCGTCTTACGTTATCTATGGGATAGCGGTGATGGGCAATGGTAGGACGCCCCGGCATAATTTCCGTGTATCTTCCAACCAATCTTTCCGCAATAATTCCTTCTTCCATTTCGAGTTCGTTAGCGTACCTATATAGGTGGTCGAAGTCTTCTAGCAAAGCAAAGTCAAGCGCCTTTTTGACGTAGCAGTCCTTGGCTCTCTTGGCAAGTTCGGCAGTTAGGTCAACGGCCAGTTGCTCGTAGCCTATGGTGTGTTGGAGTGGGGTTTCGGAAATCGGCTTTAAGAGTGAAACCTTTAGTTGTTGTTGCTTTTCTAGGTTTCTTGTAACGGCTAGTTCACGCCTAAGATCCATATTGTCGGTATGACGCTGGAAGTTATGCGAAAACCAATTCGACTCAAACTCCGTTCCGTTCATTAGAATTATGCGAGTT
>JAZRAN010000204.1:0-9200 GCA_045634605.1 Candidatus Stercoripulliclostridium sp.
CCTACGTTAGATGCGTTATAGGTAAAATAAGGTTGGAAATCGAGCGACTTCCATACTATGCAAGCATCTCCGCTAAACCCCAAGGGATAACGATGAGAGCCTATTCCCGCATAGCGAGAAAGTATCAAGGGGCGCTTGCCGTTTTTTGCGTTGTCGAGCGTGTGATAGTGGTTGCACGCCCATAGGGGGTCAAGTCCGGGGAGTTTGCTCCACTTTCCTTGTTGCCAATCTATCCACCAAAAATCTACGCCGTCCTTTTCATAAGGCTTGTGTAGTACCTTGAAGTATGCGTTAAGGAATACGGGGTCGGTGCAATCAAATTGTACGGGTTTACCATCGGCGGGTACGCCCACTTCCTTGCACATTTCTTCGTACATATCTTCAAAAGGTCTTACACCGCTTGCCGGGTGAAGATTTACGGTTATATGCAAATTCTTTTCTTTGAGTTCTTTTAGGAAAGCCTTATAGTCGGGGAACAAATCGGTATTCCAACTATATCCCGTCCATCCGCGTTGACAAACGTAACTGTCCTTGAAGGACTTGTAACCAAATCTATTCGCAACGTCTACCCAGTGCCAGTCCATATCTATGGTTGCAACGGTAAAGGGAATTTCCTTTTCGATGAACTTGTCCATTAGGTCAAGATATTCTTGTTGAGTGTACGCGCGGTATCTTGACCACCAGTTACCAAGCGCGTATCTCGGTACCATAGGTGGAGCGCCGGTAATCTTATAGAATAGGTCGAGAGCGCGGAGTGGCTCTTTGGTTGCAAAGCAGTAAACGTCCTTTTCCTTTGCGCGCGCCTTACACTCGCCGTCTTCCCCTAGTATCAAGGAGTTGTCTTCTATGACCGCAACGCCGTTTCTACCGATTATGCCAATGCCCAAAGGAGCGTAGCCCCTAGTCATATCGAGCGTGCGATAGGTACCCTTTAGGTTGTCCTTATTGTCCGCCTTAACACGCTTGCCGTCTATTTCTACAAAGTCGATTTTTTTCTTCTTGCGATGAATATAATAGGTTGCAACGCTCGTTGCTACCGCAATATGTTTGTCTAGGAATTTTAGCGTAAAGGGATACTCTCCCAAATCACGGAACCACACGGATTGCGTAGCGTCGTCTAGGAAGGTACTTCTATCGTCAAACTCTACTCTAAGGAGTTCCGGAGCAATAACCGTAATTCTAATCTTTCCGGTTATGTATTCTTGGTTTGGGTTTCCTTTTCCCTTTGTTTGAGCCACCAAATGAGCGTCTAGCCTTGTTTCCATATTAAATCTCCCTATATTCGTTACTATACACACCGCCGTCCACCGCTTCTTTTATGAACGCGGATAAATATTCCATTACCACTTGGCTTTCTCCACTTTTTCTGTCTAGGTGGAAGTTGTGGTAAACAACCCTATCGATTGCCTTGAATTCCCAAATATATACGTCCTTTTGAGTAAGGGCCTTGACCATTGCGCTACTTTGCTCGGGGAAAAACTCATCGTTTACCGAGTGGCAAATAAAGGTAGACGGAAAGTCTTCCGTAACCATACTCGTAACGCTCATACTCTTTAGGTAAGTAGAAACCGAACTATCAAAGGACGCTTGCTTCAAGTCGATTTTATAAAACTTTTTGATAAACTTATATTGACTATCAAAATACGAGTTTTCTTTAGCGTGTCTTATAGCGTCATAGTAACCGCTAAGTAGCGCCACGCCAACGGGACGAATACCATAGTTTTCCGCCCTAGTCGCAAGGTATGACGCAACGTATGCGCCAAGCTCATCTCCACCAAGTATAAGCCTATCTATATCGACGGCTAGAGCGGAGTAATTTTCTTTTAGGTAGGCTAGTACCTTTTCGCTTTCTTCTAGGCACTCCTTTGCGCCAAGCGCTACTTCGCCCTTATATTCTACGTTAAGGACGGCAACTCCAAGTTTTGCGATTTCCGCGCAAAAGGCTCTTCTTGCGCTTTTAGTTCTTCCTGCGAGCGCGCCGCCGTGGAAATATACGAAAACGGGTAGTCTTTTTTTACTCTTGCGATACAACGAAAAAACTTGACCTTTTCTTTCGCCGTACCTAATATTTCTTTCTACGGTAACGCCTTCAAACCTAAGGTCATAGTTAGCAAATTTTTCTCGTCTTGCGACGTACCAACGCATTTTGATATCTAATAAACTCATATATAATATATTAACATATATATTATACTTTTTGCAATAGCGAAAAGATTATGTTATAAAGTAATTGTTTTTATGGGAGAGTTCTAATTTCTACGTTGCTTATCCCGTTTACATATTCGCCGTTTCTATAATAAAGTTCCCCGTTAACGCTTACGATACCACTTGTGGGCGCGTATAGAACACCGGTTGTGCTTGTGGGGATAGTAAGGTCTATCATATAGTTCCCATACACCGTTTCATAGTTTAACGTAATCAAGCCCTTCACGCTGGGAACAGTGCAGTTTAGGTTACTATAAAGTTCATATTGGGGGTTGATATTGACGATTTCGTAGCCTGCATCCAAAGGAGTAATTCCCGCAAAATGCTTGCTCATAATTACTAGCGGTCCGCCACTCCAAGCGTGATTCATAGTGCCTTGCCAACTATTCCAAAACTCCCAAAGGGTAGAGTAGTCTTCCGCTACCATATCGTTATAGCGCTCTTTAATTCTTGTTACCGCTTCTTCGTACTTGCCCATTTTACATAGGGCTTCCAAGACGTAATATTCCATATACGGACTTGCGTTTTTAGTGGTGGTTAGTACTTTTAGTATCGTAGCGTATTGATTTTCGCTCGCAAGTCCCGCAAGTACGGCAAGGGCGTTTGCTCTATCGTCGGGTTTCTTTACGTCCTTACTCTTGTAGCCGTCTTCCGTCCAAAGCGATTTATAGCCACTCTCTACTCTCGACCTTCTTTCTCTAATAAAGGCAAGGTCGCCGTCTTTGTCAAGGATATCCGCCATTTGCTCTACGCTGGAAAGAGCGTAATATACCCAAGCGTTTTCTATGGCGGTCATATCCGCCTTTTTGCCCCAATCTGCCCAATCCCAAGAGCCTTTTCTGTGGACGACAAGGTTGTTTTGTCCCATTTCCCAAAGTTTTAGGTAGTCGATGGACGGAGCATATACCTTTTCCAAAAAGGCTTTATCTCCCGTGTATTCGTAGTAGGTAAGAAATCCTACTATTCCCGCAAGTTGTTGGACGGGCAACTCAAAGTAATCTTCGGTTATCGGCACAACGGTTTGGAAAACTTTGTTCTCGCTTGCGTGAGAAAGCATAGCGTCTACGCCCTTTTGATATAATAGGTATGAGTTAGCGTCCATAGCGTACATCGTCATTATCATTTCGCTTGTAGCGTCACCCCACCACTGCGCCCTTTCTCTGTCGGGGCAGTCCATAAAGTTATCACGCATAGTAACGTATAGGGTTCGCAGGGACTTTTGCCACAAGGTGTTCATAAACTCATCATCACAACGGAAAATGCCACTAAACTCGCTATTATACCCCGTTTCTCTATATTTTAGGGCAACAATCGTCACTCCCTTAGGTATCTTGTAGGTAACTCGCTCGCCGTTTGCCCAACCCAAAGACTCAAACTCTTGCTCGCCTTCCTTTGTAATATAGGTGGTAGAAACGGCTCCGCTTGTCAGCGTATTTTCCGTAGTTATGCGTATCTTTTTGCCTTCGGGCGCAATTACTTTTAGGTAAGGCGTAAATTGCGCGTTATAGGGTATATCAAGGGTGATTTTCTCTCCGCCGACCTTCTTGACGGTATAGCCTTCGTAGTCCTTGGGATTTTCATAATCACGCAATCCGTAATCTTTTAGTAGCGGTATGCCACGAGCGTATAATTTACCGTAAACGCCTTCTCCGCCACGAGCGTATTCGGTTGCGTTTTCCCAACTTGATACGTCGTATCCTGCGCTCGTCCAATCCCCTAGGTCTTCTCTTGCGTCAAAGAATACGCTATATTCCGCCAGCCTATAATTAGGTTGATTTAGGTCTTTATCTTTGTATGCGGAGTGCTTTTTAACCTTCCAAGTGGAGTCGGAAAGGACGGAAACGCCACTGCCAACCGCTTCAAAAATAAAACCGCCTTGACCGCTACTCGAGTATGAATAATTCTTTTCTTTGCCCCAAAACCATACTAGCGCGCAAATGGTATTTTCCCCTTCTTGCAAATACGGCGCGATATCTACGCTGTCGTAATATCCGCTACTTGCGTCACGGCCACGCTTGAGAGAGCCTTCAAAAACTACGTTTTTGCCATTGATATAAAGCCAATACTTGGAGTCGGCGGAAATATGCGCAACAAGGCGCTCGGGGATGGTATCAACGCTAACCTTTTTGCTAAACGCCATCCAAACGTTATTATCCGTTAGGTTATCCCTATTCCAAATCCACTTTGCCACCCAATCTGACTTTTCTTCATTGGAAATCGCTTGATACTCGGGGATACTCGCAGGAATTTCATACTTATTGCTAAACGGAATCATTTCCTTTGTTCCCCAAGAAAAAATGGAAGTAAGAAAGGCTACCGCTATTGCGAGATATGAAACGATTGTAGTCAAAAAGCGCATACTTACCCCCTTTATGAGAAAATTGATAAAACTATTTTATCATAATAAACCCGCAAATTCAACACGAGCTGTAATAAAGGCGTCAAAAGACTTCATTTTGCCAACAAAAAAGATTAGGATGTCCTAACCTTTGTTGTCTTCTTCCCAAAACTCTCTATCCCATTCTTCCCTTTCATCAAAATCTTGGATTAGGTATTTTAGTTTTGCGTTATCGTTACCATAGCCAAACGAAGTCATCGCATCCACCATTATGGCGTGCGCTTTTTGGCTCTTATAGAACTTTTTGTCAAAAATAGTTGCCATAACGCCCTTGAATTCCTTAAAGTTTATCTTCTTTTCTACTTCGTATTGAGTATAAGCGTCTTTTAGCGTGGCGTATACGTCCGCCCAATCTTCTCTAGTTATAACGCCTATTCTATCGTAATAGTCGATGCCTAGATTATAAATAAAGTATATAAACTCCTTATAAGTAAAACGCTCTATTACTTCCCCTACTCTTACCGCAGGCTTACCGTCTTCATCATATTCCCATTGTCCCGCCCACTTGATAGGCGTTTGTTTCATTTTCCAACAAGCATCCCATCCGCTAGGTTTCTTTTCCGCTTCACAATATACGGTTAGGTTGTTACTTTCTGCAAAAACGTCGCAACCCATTTTCTTTACGCTTGCGGGTATAACCATACTTACTAGGCTTACGCAATATGAAAAAGCCCCTTCTTCTATGCTCGTTATACTACTTGGAATTGGAGCGGACTCCAAATTTTCGCACCCGGAAAAAGCATATTCGCCTATTTCCGTAACGCCTTGTGGAATAACTACGGACTTCAAATTTGCGCAATTATAGAAAGCAAACCTTGCAATACGCTTAACTCCGACGGGGATTATAACCGACTCCAAACCATCGCAACAAGAAAAAGCATAGTCGTCAATACTAATAACGCTACTAGGTATACTAACGCTTAGCATACTTTCGCATTCTTCAAAAGCAGATTTACCAATGCTTATAACGCCTTGGGGAATAATGACGTTGCTGTCTTCCCCTTTGTATCCAACCAAACAACCGTTTTCTATTACAAAATCTTGAGCGCTACTCATATCGTATTCCTTAATAATTTATAAATTTTATCATATATAAGTATATGCCTTACGCCCATCAATGTCAAGACTAAACGGAGCGCTACGTTAGCGCATTCCGCTTTTTCGGTATTGACTATTGCGCCGTAAAGAATTATAATAAAAGGGCATAAGTTTTCATATCAAAAGATATGAACAAAACAAACAGGAGAATAAATATGGATTATACTCGTTGCTACTATAAAGGCCGTTACGTATATAGCACAAGGGAATACGTTGACGCCGTAAGAGCCAACTTCTTCAACGTCGTCTACGACCCCCAAAAGAGAAAAAAGATGCTCGATGAAATAGAAGGCGTCATCGACTTTAACAAGAGCGTAGATTTGTATGCGTTTGCTCATCTTTTGTATGACGAAGGAAGTTCTTCCAGCCTAGACAGAGCGTTCAATATCCTAGATTTAATCGTTAGTTGGGACTATATTCCCGCTAAATATTTGTTAGGGCAAATGTATTTTGCCGGTATGCACGTAGACAAAGACTACGATAGATTTTTTACTCTTTCCAAAGAAGCCGCAAGCGCAAACTTTATACCCGCTAAAAACGCTTTGGCATACGCCTATTTTAACGGAAGCGGATGCAAGACGGACTACGCAAAAGGTCGCGCTTTACTGCAAGAATGTATTGACGCGCAATATGGCGTAGCATATCATAACGTTGCAATTGGATATTTCCAAGGCAGTTTTGGATATCCCAAAGATACCGCTAAAGCAATAAAGTACTTCCAAGAAGCATCCTACCAATACTATAAGCCGGCATCGTTTAACCTAGGTGTAATATACTTGACGGGTAACGGATGCCCCAAAAACGTTCAAAAAGGGCTACAAGAATTAACGGAAGCCGCAACACTCGGACACCTTAAAGCGCAAAAGAAACTCGCAGATATATATTATTTTGGCGAAGGCGCTCCCAAAAACAAAGAAAAAGCCTACACCTACTATTTGATGGCGGCGGAAAACGGCGACCCGTACGCAATGTATAGCGTCGGCTATATGATTTTGAACAAAGAAAAGCCGTTTGTTGACAGATACGATGGTCTTAGGTGGTTACAAAAAGCATCGTACGCAGGCTATGAAAAGGCAACCGAACTGCTCAACAAACTATAAAACGCAAAAATTTATGCTCTCCGCATAAAAGAGAAGGAAATTTAATTTAATACAAAAGCGTAGCCCACTATACTTCGCATAAAGCGAAATTTAGTGGGCTTTTCTTATCCACAAAAATTAAGTTTAATTACTTGACGATTATTTCTTTTTATCGTTTTTGAAGACCACTGCGCCAACAAGGAAACTTGATATACTACCAAAGACAAGTAGCGTACCCAGTTGTCCGATAAGGTCGGTAACGAAGGGTTTGCCGGGTTCTTCGTGCCAAGTTAGAGTTAAGCCGTCATCCGTTACGTAATGGAAAACGTAATAATTAATTGCAAAAACAACCAATGCTATAATTAAAAATATAACACCGAGTTTGAATAGTTTTTTTCTAGTATTCATATTTTCTCCTTATAATATAACTTAGGCAATTAACCGAACAAAACGGCAATAATTGCTTGCTTTTCTCTACCCGAAAAGAAGCCGTCAAACTTATACATTGTTCTACCTGACGGATATTCTTTTATGTACGAATCATCGTAACTTGCGATTATCTTACCCGATGGATATTCACGTACTTGATTACCGGAAAGCGTGAGTAGCGTCCTATATGATGGATATTCTTTTATTGAATCTCTTTCTATCTTAAATAATATTCTTCCCGATGGATACTCTTTTAGGCTATCGCCACTCAAAGTATATCTTATTCTTCCCGATGGATATTCTTTTATGTATTCGCCATCAATCGTAAGCAACGTCTGACCCGAAGGATATGCTTTCAAATAACTCATACTTATATCTCCTTAATAGTCTTTCTTTGAGTGTAACACAAAACGCAAAATTTGTAAAGCCGAGTTCAACTCCCGTAAACGACCGAAGGTGGTTTTTGTTTTGTGATGTATTTCGCTAAAATGCGTGGGGATTTGCACCCAAGTAATTTTAGACGCACTATAAGACACGCTAGTTTAGATGAAAGGCAAGCAAAATCCCCCCTGACGGGAGTTTCTCACTTTAAAAACGCGTTAGTTTAGATGAAGAATGAGCAAAAGAAAGTCTCCCAATGGGTTGCTGTACTTGTCGTACTGCACCCTGCAGGGAGACTTGGTTTTGTGAAATTATTCGCTAAAATAACGCGTTTTTTGTCTTATTCGCCCTTAAAAGGAAGAAGTGCCATGATTCTTGCTCTCTTAATAGCAGTTGCAAGAGCTCTTTGGTGCTTTACGCATACACCGGACATACGACGGGGAAGAATCTTGCCTTTTTCAGCGATATAGCGGGGACGTTTTTCGCCGTCTTTGTAGCTACGTTCAGAAGACTTTTCGATTTCTTTTGCAAGAGCGATGTAATCGATTTCGTCAACTTTGTTAACGCAGAAGGGGCAAACTTTCTTTTTGGGTGCGCGCTTTCCAGCAGGTCTTGCGGGTCTAGCAGTCTTATTTTCCATATTTATTACTCCTTATACTAATAATTAGAAGGGAAGGTCATCGTCACTAGCAACGGGACGAGCGTCTTCCACTCTGGGTGCTCTCCTAGTTTCGCGAACTTCGGGAATTTCCGGTAGGTCGCCTTCGCCGTTTTCATTACGGGTGGAGAGAAATTGTACTTCATCTGCAACGATTTCGGTAACGTATCTTCTTACGCCACTTTGGTCTTCGTAGTTGCGGGTTTGGATGGAACCGCTTACGCCTACTTTGGAACCTTTCTTAAGGTGCTTTGCGCAGTTTTCTGCAAGGGTTCTCCAGCATACTACGGGCAAGAAGTCGGTTTGTTGTTGTCTGTTACCATCTTCGCTTCTGCTAACGTAGGAGCGGTTTACGGCAACGGTAAAACGGCATGTGCAGATGTTAGAAGGGGTGTAGGATTGTTCGGGGTCTTTGGTAAGATTTCCTATCAAAATAACTTTGTTCATTGTACTACTCCTTCTTAGAATTGCTTGGTGATCATTTGACGAACAACGTTTTCATTAATTCTCATTTGTCTGTCGAGTTCAGCGGGAACTTCTGCAGATGCTTCGAATTGAACAAGAACGTAGTAGCCTTCGGTTTTGTAGTTGATAGGATATGCATACTTGCGAGTACCCCACTTATCAACCATGCTTACAGAACCGCCAAGACTTTCGATAAGGTCAGTATACTTAGTGATAACTGCTTCTTTCGCTTCGTCTTCAATACCATTTTCGATGATGAATAACATTTGGTATTTGTTCATATTTTTTACCTCCTTTTGGACTTATGGCTCTACTCTAGGCAGAGCAAGGATTTATAGTTTCCTATAAAATGCTTATTTATTATATATATATAAATTTAACTTGTAAAGCAAAAAAACCAAAAATTTTTCCAATTTTTTAAATTTTCTTCATAAATTGTGTTGACATATACCCCCGGGGAGTATATACTAAAAACAACAAACATACC
>JAZRAN010000205.1:0-2396 GCA_045634605.1 Candidatus Stercoripulliclostridium sp.
CACACCTAAAGGGCGTTGGTAAGGCTGTTAACTGGTTACAAAACCCCACTAACTTCCTACTCGTTATCGTTATACCGCTTGCTCTTCTCTTCATCTATAACATCATCCTTGTTGTAAGAATGGTTATGGAATTCAAGATGGCAAAGGTAAAAGAAACCGCAGGTGAAGCTGTGGCTATTGACGAAGAAGAAATTAAGCGTAAGGCAATAGAAGAGTATCTTGCAGCTCAACAAGCAAAACAAGAAACTACTACTTCTACCGAAGACGTCGAAAATAACTAGGAAAACAAAAGGTAGTTGCTACCTTACCCTACTTTGTAGGGTAGTTTAGCTATAAACTCGGAGAAAAATGCTAAAAAAGAAAAAAGGGCAACAGGCGGAAAATACGGCGGACGTTAGCGCGGAAGAAACTACGAGCGATGCTACCACAAGTAGCACGCCCGAGCATACCCTTGCGCCCGAGCTTACCGACCCCACTAACCCCAAGTACAAGTACGTTATAAAAAACAAAAAGGCTCGTCAACAATCAAAAGAGCGTAAAGCGGTTATCATAATCGCCATAATTTTGCTTGCTCTTTTTGCCATTGGCGCAGTTATATACGGTTTTTATAGCGCGGTAGAAATCAATAACTTTAGCATTTACGTAGAAAACGAAGGTGGTCGCATACTATCCTTGTCATCAAAGCCCGACTTTGCATCTTCTACCCAACACCTGGAAGTCTCCGGCCCCGACCATATGGATAACACGAGTATCTATATGAGTCCGTTTGGCGACATACCAATAGAAGATAAAATTCTCTCTATCGCCGAAGGCGAAGGTCAAATGAGTACCAAGGAAGACAAGTATATAGCGTTCTCCTTCTACCTAAAAAATATAACAACCGATACACAATATTACAACGAAGTCTTCAAGATTAAAGAAGCCACGCAAGGCATAGAAAAGGCTCTCCGCGTAATGGTAATCAAAAACTATGAAGTAGAAGTGTACGGCGCGCTCGCGGACGACGGCAATCCCGAAAAAGTCGTTTGCACCGAGCATGCGGAAAATAAGTACACTCCCCTTGATATAGAAACTAACGCAGAAGGCGTAAGAGAAATTCATCACTTGGAAGACGCGGACTACTGGTACTGTACCCCCTTCCATAGTCAAGACTACGTCTTCTATAACAAAGGTTTCGAACTGGGCCCCGAGCAAACCGTCAAGTACTCCTTGGTCGTTTGGTTGGAAGGCTGGGACCCCGATTGCGTAAACGATATTATTGGCGGACTAATGAAAGTAGAGTTTGCCTTTGAAGTCGCTCCTAAGCCGGAAGGATAATAACTATGGGAAAAAATGGAGAAATCAAAATAACTAAAAATTGGTTTAACCGTTTCCTTAGCGTCATGCTTATGACGCTAGCTCTTGTTGTCGTCCTTTCTACCGCAACGTTTGCTTGGTACAATATCTCCAATATGGTATCAATAGAAGATATTTACTTCCAAGCAAGCATAAAAGACGACGTTGGTGGCGATTTGTGTATGTCTTGGCACGTTCTTGAAGAAGACGAATACGAGTACGATTTGCCCATACGCAACGTTACGGAAAACAACGTCCTATACCCAATGATACCAAAAATGGAAGGAGTTGTAGGTACGACTACTTTCACCGACTATGCGTCAAGCGGTAAATTCAATAGAGCAACCCAAAGCCTAGCGGAGTCAGGCGGTTGGATTATCAACCTAGATAGCAAGTCCAATACCACCCCTTACTCCTTGATGCAAGAAGACGGGGACGCAACCGAGTTCTATTTGACTAATAAGTCGGAAACAGAAATGCAAGTTAAAGTTACTTATGAGATTTCCGCATCCACCTACGTTCCTGCCGGTGGAAGCTCTTCTCGTGAGTATGCAATAGCAAACAAATTCCGCGGAGCAATATTCTCTACCGATGGAACGGACGGAGAAATGAAACTACGTGGACTAATGGCAAAAAATCAAGAAACAATTAACTACGGCGTACTCCAAGACCGCACCAGCGTAGAAAGTAACGTCAACTCCGTTTCCGCAACGGAAGACATCACTATAATAATACCCGCAAAATCTTACGTTAAGGCGCGCATAGTAATTTGGTTTGACGGCGTTGATATGGTGGACGAAGACGGAGAAAAGAACGTGGAATTTAGCATCTTCTTTGATGCTCCGTTGGTGGAAGTAGAAGGATAAAGGTAAGTTATGCGTAAAGCAAAAACAACTACAAGCTTAATATCGGCAGTTATGATACTAGTACTAACGGTAGTAGCGCTTAGCACTGCAACGTACGCATGGTTCTCTGCCGACAACGTAGTAAACCTTTCTACTATCGAGTTCACGGTAAAACACGACACAAGTGGCGACGGCGAGTTGCGTATTTTGTGGGAC
>JAZRAN010000206.1:0-6212 GCA_045634605.1 Candidatus Stercoripulliclostridium sp.
TGTCCTATTAGGATGATTAGAAATGATAATGGGGAAAGTAGTGTGGAAGGTGTATACCCTTGCGGTGAAGGCGCAGGCTACGCAGGTGGTATAACGTCTAGCGCTGTTGATGGGATAAGGCAAGCGCTAAACGTTTATTTCAAAGAAACAAATTGCTAGGAGGATCAGCAACATGAAAGAAAGAATCAACGTAAAAAGAATCACTATCACCGCATTATTTACTGCCGTAATATTCGTTGCAACGGCATTTATAAAGTTTCCTATTGCGTTAGGCTACGTCCACGTGGGCGATGCTTTTATCTTATTGGGTAGTTTTATTTTGCCACCGTTTTATTCTATTATTGCGTCAATTATAGGTAGCGTACTTGCCGACGTTATGGCGGGTTACCTTATTTATGCTCCCGCAACCCTAATAGCAAAAGGAATAATGGCGATGGTTGCAAGCCTGTTCTTTTATAAGAAAACGACGGTTTTGCGTTTTTTACTTGGCGCAATAATTTCTTCTCTAATAATGGTATTGGTATACTTTATTTTTGAAGGAATCTTTTACGGATGGGGGCTTGCCGTAAGCAACTTACCCATGCAATTTGTACAGCCGGGAATCGCGTTAGTTCTTAGTGGAGCAATTATATTGTCTTTGGGTAAAGTCGGCTATATCATAAAAATTAAAGGCGATATTTCTACTAAAAACGCAAAACAAGTACCCCAAAATGCTAAAAATGGCGATTAAAACCTTGTTTTATCGTGTAAGTTGACTATAAACACTTGAGTTTTATTGCGTACGCAAGTATAATATTTATTAGAAACTATACTTCGCAAATACGGAGAAAAGTATGAATAGTTATACTAAAACTAACGTTAGCAGATTTGATGCCAAAAAGCTATTTGATGTGTCAGGCGTTGGCGTTGCAGAAAGTATTAAGGAAATAGAAGCAGGAGAATTCAACACCATTTTTCAAATTAAGAGTGGTGATAAAAAATATTTTATCAAATTTGGTTCTAGCCCTGACGTAAAAGTTTTAAGTTATGAAAAGGATATTTTGAATACGGAAATATACTTTTACGAGAAGTTGGAAGGTAGCGCCGTAAAGCGTCCCAACGTTGTTTTTAGCGATAACACTCGCTCTAAAATCGACGTTGATTATTTTATTATGGAAGCTTTGAACGCTCCGCTTTTAGGCTATACCTTTCCTACCGTAAATCAAAGAAAAAGATTTGAGTATCAACTTGGCGCAAATCTAGCGGAACTCCATAAAATCAAAGGCGAAAGTTTTGGCTATCCACAATGTGGGTTAAAGGCGACCTGGGAAGAAGCGTATAAGAGTATGATAAATAACCTTATTGCCGATGCGACCGTTTTGGACGTCAAGTTGGATAGTTATAGAATAAATAATATTTTAGAACGCGCAACTCCTTATCTTAAAGAAGTTAAAGAGCCGTCTTTAGTGCATTTTGACGTATGGATGGGTAATATTTTTGTATCTAAAACTCACAATTTCCAAGGATTAATTGATTGGGAAAGAGCTATGTGGGGTGACCCGGTAGGAGATTTTATATCGCTTAATCTTTTTAGAAAATTTGAGAATAAAGAATATCTTTTGAAGGGATATAATAGCGTTACGCCTTTCGTGGTAGATGAAAAAATCCTAATTAGAGCAAATCTTATGCGTATGTATCTTGGCATGATTATGATGGTTGAGCCTTGTACTCGTTGGAAAAAGGGCAGTTTGATTTATTGGGGTAGAATAAGAATAGGCAAACGCTTGTTTAACAAGGCGATTAATGAGCTTGAAAAACAACTTTAATAACGATTGCAAATGATATTATAGCGCGCCGTGTAGTCGGCGCGTTTTTAATATGCATAGGTAATTATTTACCTAAATTTTTACTCATTATAAAAAAATAGGTATTGACACACGCGCGTTATTTATATATAATTATAGAGTATAAGCGTATTTAAAACGCTATAACGCAGAAAATAGAAGAAGGAGATTGCGAAATGGAAAAAGTTAGAAGAAAAATAACAGTCCTACGCGTACTACAAGTCGTATTTTACGCACTCGGCTTCCCTCTATTCTTGCACTTGGTAATGCTTACCAACAAGCCTGTTCAAGACTCATATCTTGCAACCGGACTAAATGGTTATATGGCAATTATCATCGCTGCAATAATTTGGGTAGTCGTAATTTTAATCCAATTATTGTTTAGAGCTATTTGCAAAAAGAATAGAATGGCAAGAGCTGTATGGGTAGCATTATTTGCAACCATTCTTACCATGGCGCCTATTCTTTATAGCGACTTTATGCTTAAAGGTCAATATGATGCAATGGTAGAAAAGTACGTTGAAGAAACCAGCCTTACCGAAGGACATTTCTACAACTATGAAAAAATCATTACGCCTTATAACTTTAAGCAAGAACTCGAAAAAACCAACAAGAACATGGAATCTTATGCAAAGGTCTTCAATTTGAACCTTGACGTAATGGAAGGCAAGAATTATGGTCCTAATGGTGACGGCTCACTCGTTACTTTTAATGAAGAAGATCAAGCATATTATAGCCCCAACGGTATGTTCGCAGACGGCTATCTATTTAGCTTTAAGCAAGCAATCGCAGTTCAAAGAGCATATTACGGCAATCAACTTGCTTACGCTGCAGAAGGCAAAGATATCGACGTAGAACTTGCAAAAGCTCTCTTGGAACTAGAAAACAACGCATCTTCCGATTGGAATAAATACAAGAAGGGCGCAAGCGAATCTTCTTTCAAGATGGAAGGCTTTACTTATATCAATTCCGCAGACGAATACGACCTTGCGTACGGCGAAGATGGTTACGCTAAGAAATTCTACGTTACCGACGACCGACTCGATGCTATCGCAAGCGTTATTGGTAGCACCATAGGCGGTAGCAAAGAAGTTAAGAACCTTCTTAGCATGCTTCCCACACTTCTACCTATGCTTGGACTAGAAGTTGACATCGACTTTGATGCCGTTATGGCAATAATGAACGAAGATCTAACCGTTGACCAACTCGTTGACTTCATCAATAATTTGGGACTAGGTAAGACTCTTGCAGGCCTAATCGGCACCGGTGGCGATACCATCTCTAAGGCTGACCTTATGGGTCTTCTAGAAGGATATTCCAACTATCAATCACCCTCAACTTACCCCATTTTCTACTTCCTAGAAGACGAAGGTTTGAGAGAATATGCATACGCTAACTACTATGCAAAAATCCATGGTGGCAAAGTTGGCTCCGTTCTCGCAGGCGATCAAGTTGGTCTAATGAACCTTGATAATATGGCTGGAACTACCAATCCTTATACCGCACAAGGTCTTCTTACCATGTTTGACCAATGGGATGCTCAAGCTGAACTTATCGAGACCTTCTATCCCATGGTAATGGTTCGTACCATTGCTCTCAAGATGAGCGCATCCATCGTATTCTGCATCCTTGCAGCATACTGGTTTACCGCAAAGATTGACGAACAATACGCAAAACTTAAACTTGCAAAAAAATAGGGAGGTAAAATATAATGAAAAACGTTCTTAAAGTAATATTATACGTCATAGGCTTCCCTGCACTAGTTGCATTAGTTGCTTACAACAGCCTTGTTATTTATGAAGCAGGCGACACTTATAGCTTCTGGCCCTACGTTGGTTTGATTCTTGCCGGTGTTCTCGCCATCGTTTATACGATTATATTTATCGTTACCGGTAAAAACTCTAAGAAGCATCAAGGTAACTACAATAGAGTTAGAAAGAGTGTAGCAACTCTCGTTGTTATGTCTTTTATTCTCACCGCAGGTATTTGGCTAGTAGTTGATATTCCGAAGATTCTTCCCGGTATCCTTAATACGGCAACCCAAGGAACTCGTCTATTCCATCAATTACACGAAGATTATAACGAACAAGCAGTTATCCACGGCAATCTACTAGATGACTTCATTAGAATGAACGTTGCTAACGGCAACCTTTCTACCGAAGAACACAGTGAAGAAGAATGGATTGAACTCGGTTTCCAATCCGAAGAAATCAAGTCTCTCATGAAGAAAAACTTCGTTGCAATGGATGCCAATGGTTATAAGACGTTTACTTCCAATGGTCCTTGGCTAAACATGGCAAACGATGGTCGTCAAACCATCCCGGTACTAGTACACCTTATCCTTAACGAAAGAGAAATTAACGAAGAAGTAAAATACTACTTGCAAGCAGACATTACTCCCAAGGAATTCCTAACCGACAAGGATGGCGACGAAGTTAATAAGAAGCCCGTTCAAAACGAAGAAGTAGAAACCGTTATTACTTGGTCAATCCTAGATATGCAAGGAACTCCCATCACCATCGACTTGGGCGGTACTTTGGCTGGCGCGTTGAGTGGTATCGGTATGTCTATGGAAGACGTTGCCGGTATGATTGCTAGCTTGACTCTCGATAAGACCATCTCCGGCATCCTAGGCGACGTTAACGGCGCTCTCGCAAATCCCGCTTTAGCAAACGCAGAACTTTACGTTGGCGTTGATATGCGTGATGGTGGAATGAAGATTATGCTTACTCCTGCAGCGGGTGTTCGTGGTATGCACGGATATCAAAATTCCGCATGGCTAGATAGCAACAACCTTCTATTCGCTCTTATTTCCGTATTCCCTGCTCGTCAATGGATTTATATCTGGGGCGCAATAGTAATCTTCGCTTCCGTAGCAGTAGGTGCTCTACGCTTAAAGCAATTCGGTGGTAAGAAAGAGCAAATCGTTGTAGCTGATGATGACGATGAAGAAATTGACGTTCAAGGCATGAATAAGTATGAGAGAACGGTCTTTAGCGCAATCCAAGCTCGCAATAAAATGAAATAATCCTTTTCGCAAAAATATAAAGAGAAACCGCAAGGTTTCTCTTTTTTTTTGCTCACGCGCGCGGGCGCGTACGTCAATATATATATTTAATATAATAATTTGACGTCCTTTTGGCAGATTCGCCGATAATTAGTCTTGACATACTTTGTATTTTATTGTAAAATTACATGTAGCGAGGTAGTATTATGATTTTTAGAGTTATCAAGAAACTATACGGCAAAGCAGGCGATTTCGCTCTCCGTTCAGAAATGGGCGATATGATTTGCAAAGCAGCCTATCTTAGCTCCGGTTATTACATCTATAATAAATTTGGCGAACAAGTAGCTCAGCTGTCTTTTGATGATAAAGAAAAGGTTGCAACAATGGCTATCGCTACGCCCAATCCCGTTTATCCCGGCGCAATTAGAATGGCTTGTAACGGCAAGGATAACTTTTCTTTCTTCTCTAACGTTATAGAAAAGGGCGATGACCAATATATTCAAAACGTAAAGGGCAAGCAATCTTATAACTTTAGTATTTGGGGCAAACCCAGCGAATACGGATTTGACATCTATGACGGCAAAGATTTGGTAGCTAACGTAATTCCTTTCCCGCAAGATGAAGAAGTATATCAAGTAAGAATACATGAAAAAGGAAATCTCTTCTATATCTTTATGATTTGTCTGGCAGTAGAAAGACTTCAAAAAGATTTAGTATAACCTAACCAGAACGTACTAAGAGAGCGTTTCCTAAAAGGCGCTCTCTTTTTTATTGACACTAATGAATAAAACGACCTAAAAAGTCGCAAAAATAGCCAATAAAGCCTAATATAAAAACCGCTAAAAAAATAAATAAAAAAAAATAAAAAAATTGTTAAAAAAAGTTTGACAAGTATTTGCTAAGGTGGTATTATATCAAGGCTGTCGCACGACGATAGTTTTTATGTACCTTAAAAAATAAAAACCTATGGGGGTATAGCTCAGTTGGTAGAGCGCCTGCTTTGCAAGCAGGAAGTCTGCGGTTCGAATCCGCATATCTCCACCATATAGGCTGGTAGCTCAGCAGGTTAGAGCACGCGCCTGATAAGCGCGAGGTCGGTGGTTCGAGTCCACTTCAGCCTACCATCTAATTAAGATGGACCTTGCACCTTGACAACTGCATACAGATAGAGTAGACAAAATCTAAAAATATCTTAAAAAAATAAAAGTTTGAGTAATACGATAAACGTATAGTTAAGCTGGAAAAAATGCGAGATATTTTGCTGAGGAAAATCCAAAAATTAAATGTTCTTTTGAATCGAGATTTTAAGACGAGATTAAGCTATAAAGAGCGTAGGGTGGATGCCTTGGCACTAGGCGCCGAAGAAGGACGTGACAAGCTGC
>JAZRAN010000207.1:0-3363 GCA_045634605.1 Candidatus Stercoripulliclostridium sp.
TGATGCGTATAGTACCTTTTGAGCAGTGCTATCAAGTACTAATGCGCGTACATAATAATACTTACTGGTTTCGGGCTTGAATTGGTAAGTACGGGTGGTTACTTCGTTTTCGGTCTTTTCGGTGTAGTCGGTGTTTAGTACTGCGCTTGCAACTGCGATAACCTTAACGAGTTTCTTGTCTGCGTTATAAACGTGGAAATGAGTTACTTCCTTAACGTTTGCTTTCCATTGAATATAGGGAGCGCTTGCGGTAAGGGTGGGAGCGGAAATTAGGTTTGCTTCGGTTGCCATAGTCCAGCTCTTGGGCTTTGCGATACCGATAATCTTACCTTCTGCATCAAATACTTCTTCGTCTTCTTCGTCTAGGTCGTAGTTGGAAGAATCAACGGAACTAAAGTCGGAGTTGGTGATGCTGGAGCCGGTAGAAGTAGAACCGCTTAGGTCAAAGCTCTTTACGTAAGAACCGCTTGCAGCTTTATATTCGCTATATTCGATTTCCGTCCAGGTGGGAGCGGTAATAATAACTGCGCCCTTGGTGTGGCTTGCGGGGGTATAAATATCGCCCTTACCGAATTCGATTACAACGTACATTTCATCTTTTTCGGTAGCGGAAGATTGCATTACGAAGCTAATTTCGGTCCAATCTTTAACGGAAATGGAAGATTGAGTTGCGCTGGAATTGATAACTGCATCATTTTCCGCATCATATAGAGATACGCTGAAGGAAGAACCACTCTTTAGGTTTTGGGTGTTAACCCACATTGACATACGATAGAAGTGGTTGGGTTCAGTCTTTAGGATAGTGTCAGCATCACTGGGCTTAAAGTAAAGCTTGGATGCGGTATATTCTGCGTGGTTGAGTACTGCAAAGTCGAATACGGTGGTGCCGAGTTCGAGAACGTCCTTGTCAGCGTCAAAGGTAAGACCGCTTAGAGCCTTGATAGCGCTCAAATCTGCGCCGTTCTTAACTGCAGTACCGGAAAGGATACCTGCATAAAGGTTGCTATCTTGAGAATCCATATCAACGAAGGTGTTAGTATCAACTACGTTGTAGTACCAGCCGTCAACTTCTTCGCTACCAAATGCGGTAAAGTTTTGGGTTGCGCTGTTTAGTCCAAATCCTTCGTAATCGATTGCGTCGATGCTATCCCATTCTTTTAGGTCGCCTGCGTGTGCAGCGTTAATAGCGTCCGCGCTATCGTATTCCATAATGGTTACGTTATCAAAGAAACATCCGCCGGGATATAGGGTATCTTCGCCCCATTCGCCTTCGCCGTACCAAAGTTCTAGGCCAACCTTTCTATCTGCTAGTTCGTTGCCCTTAACCTTGATGGTGATTTGTTGCCAAGAACCCCAAGTGCCGTTGCTCTTTTGTTCGAGCTTAGCGTTGGTAGACGCGCCTTGTAGACGTAGGGTTGCGTATACCTTGCTATCGGGGTTGGAGCCGTCTTTATTGGTTGCGTATGAATTGTACTTTAGGTATTCGGAGTACTTTTCATCATAAGCAGCCTTGTCTTTGTTATATTTTTCTAGTTTGGTGTCATAGTCTTCTACGCCGGTTTCGGGAGCTACGGGCTTGGTGCCACAATATGCTTCTTCGGTTACTTCGGGTACCCAAATGAATGCCCATACGGATACTGCGTAGTACTTATTGTTTTCGATAAGGATATCAAAGGAGCTTTGGAATCCTGCTCCGCTTATAGCGTTCTTTTGGTGGTAAACTAATAGAGCTTGAGTTTCTAGGGGGTTGTCTACGCGAGAGAATTTATAGCCGTTTTCTTGGGTATAGGTTACGCCAAGGTCGCTCGCTACCGGGGGAACGAAGGTAGATGCTACCTTGCCGTATGCGTTAGCGTAATTATTGCTATTCTTGCTATCAACGTAGTAGAGTTTGGTCAAATCAAATACGCCCGTGGGGTCGTTGGTGGAAGTATAGCTGGGGAAGTTTTCGCTGTCCTTTAGGTCTTCCTTACCACGTACCAAGGTATAGTTAGCGGTTGCGCCAACTTTAGCGGTAGTAAAGTATGAGTTTTGAGCAGAAGAAGTTGAGTAGCCGGTTGCGCCGGTAAAGTTGTTGTTAAGATATTCGTAGCTCAAAACAACGTTGTTACCCTTTACTACGCCGTATGCGTTTTGCATATCTTGGGTGCGAGCGGTTGCATCGTTATTGCCAACTAGAGCGTTGTATTGGCTTACTAAAGCAGAGTCGTATGCGCTCTTTTCTATCTTTTCCATTACAACGTTGTCGAACATTGCGCTACCCTTTGCGGTATATAAGCTGGGGGTGGAAGAAGTGCCAACGTTAACTAGGTCTTTCATTTGGGAAGGACCGTAACCAAGCCATAGTTGGATGTTAAAGCTTCTGTCTTCAAAGTTGGAGCCTTCGATGTATACGTTGTAGGTATTCCAAGACTTGTTGGTGTTGATGGAGTCGAACTTCGCAACTATTACGCTGGATGCGCTGGTTCCTTGAGAAATAACGATGTTTGCGCCACGCTTGGAGTTGTCTGCGTTTTCATCATCAAACAAAAGGTCGGTCCATACGCTCATGCTGAGCTTGTAGTATTCGCCTTTCTTAACGCTTACGTTGGAAGATACGTAGAAGATAGAGCCGTTGCTTTCTTCGCCGTCCATGCTTATTACGAGAGCGTTAGTATCTACGGGAGCGCCGTCTTCTACGGGAGTAGCGGGGTCAACGCCGGGGTTGCCGATATTTGCGTTGATAGCGCCCTTGTTGGTAGCGTAAGCATTTTCTTCTAGGTCTACGATACCGGTAGTTAAGCCGGTAGAAGATTTTGCCCATGAGCCAGCCGTCAAGGTCCAGTTGGATGCGCTCTTAACGTAGGTCGCGCCGGTAGCCGTTGCGAACTTGCCGTTAGTAACGAGTAGAGTTTCGGAAGAAGTTTCGGTTTCGGTTACAACGTCGTCGTTGTTATCGCCGTCTTCCGGGGGGTTACATGCAACAACGCCTATCATCAAAGCGAGAACAAGCATGGTTGCAAGCAATAAAGTTAGTAGTTTTTTGGATTTTTTCATTTTACCACCATTAGTAAAGTATTTTATACGCGTGCGTTATACACACAAGTACAATAATGTTAGCACATCAAAAAAATAAATTCAACTAATCAAGTCCCCTTTTTTAATTAAATTTTACTTTTTTATTAACTACCTTAAATTTTGTGTGGTCATTTTGAGAAGTTTGGGTGAACGTCACCCCTTTTTCTCTCATTTTAGCCACCCCGACAGCATAGCATTAAGTATGCCCAAATCGAGTTTACTTAAATCTATAGCCACCGTAACCGGCTTTAGCGTGCTGACGAGAACGCTCGCCTTCGCCTTTAAAATTTATCTCTCTCACACTCT
>JAZRAN010000208.1:0-2202 GCA_045634605.1 Candidatus Stercoripulliclostridium sp.
TTACGATTACGATATTATAGTTATAGGCGCGGGAGCAAGTGGTATGACTGCAGCGTTATACGCTCTCCGCGGTGGCAAAAGCGTTCTTATCATAGAAAAAGAAACGGTAGGCGGACAAATATCATTTTCTCCTAGGGTAGAAAATTTTCCAACAATAAAGGAAATTAGCGGACAAGACCTAAGCGACAGACTCTTTGAGCAAATTATGGACCAAGGCGTAGCTTTTGAACTAGAAACCGTTATGGCAATAGACAAACTAGAAGAAAAGGGCTTTAAAGTTACCACCGATTACCATAGTTATACCGCAAAAGCCGTTATTATTGCTGCCGGCGTAAAGCATCGTCACCTAGGACTCCCAAGAGAGCAAGAATTTATCGGCAAAGGCGTATATTACTGCGCTCTTTGCGACGGCGCTTTCTATGAAGGACAAGAAGTAACTTTAATAGGCGACGGCAACTCTGCGTTACAATACGCGTTGTATCTTTCCAACATATGCTCCAAAGTCAACGTAGTAACGTTGTTTGATTACTTTGCAGGCGAGCCTATGCTGGTTAACAGACTAAGAGAAAGAGCAAACGTAGAAATCAAGATGGGTTACGCATCTACTGCTTTTATAGGCGAAAACGAATTTGAAGGAGTGGCCTTCAAAGAAACCTATGGTGACAAGACTATGGAAATTAGGACCAAGGCGGTATTCGTAGCAATAGGTCAAATCCCGGACAATAAGAAGTACGAAAACCTAGTCGACCTAGACAAGCAAGGTTTCATAGTAGCGGGGGAAGACACTCTTACCAAGACCGAAGGCATTTATGCCGCAGGTGATTGCCGTACCAAAGGTGTCCGTCAATTAACTACCGCAGTAGGCGACGGCGCAAACGCAGCCACCCAAGCCTGCGGATATATAGACCGCAACTTCTAATAAAAAATAAACAAAACGCCCACTTTTAACGAGTGGGCTTTTTATTTGACGTGGATTTAATAAAGCGTTAATTTGCTAAAATTCTAATAGGATTTTTTAGTTGGGTTAGGTTGATTTCTATCGTCTTTTCTATTTCATATTTTTCTCCGTCTACGCAAAAGGGCGTAGGGGAAAGAAGCTCTAGGTCTACGCGCTTGATAGGAGTAAAAAGCATATTCTTGCTTTCATACTCTTTTTTAAAGCCCATAAAAAATGCGCGGAAGAAGGGAAAGAATATGCGTATTCGGTTGAGTAGATTGTCTTTTCCGGGGCTTTTTATGGTAAGCAAGCACATCTCTCCTTTTTTATACTTTTTGTTAAAATTAAAGCCGAAACAACGTGGAGAATTAATTAGCATTATTAGAGTGAATTCTCCGTCGATAATTTTGCCGTCTACGTTTAGCCTTGCCCATATATTGTTTACTTTATACTCTCTTATTACCTTGCTAACGTATGCAAGGGCTTTGAATTTCTTTTTTGACTTGTTGTTTACGGCATATCCTAAGGGGGTAAAAGTGCCCGTTGCAAAAACGTAACTAAACAGCACGTCGCCTGCGTGGCCTACTAGATTTATTACGCTTTCCTTTTGCGCGTTGTAGACTTCGTTTAGCGTACCGCAAGGTACGTAGTAAAGGGAAGTAAAAGAAGGAATAGGGGCGTTTATAAAATGATTGAGCGTGCCGTCACCGCCACATACTGCAACCGCGCTATAATCACCTATTTCAAATCCTTCCAAATCTTCCGGAATATATTTTACTTCGAACTTTTGGTGGCTTGCAGAAAGACGCTCTTTTAGGTTTTCCAAGTTGAGTGTTTCTGCGTTGCCGGAAAGCTTGTTTACTACAATAAGACAATCTTTTTTCATACTATTATAGTATTCACACTTTGCGCTAAATATAACGGAGATGAAACGATATTTAAAAACACGGAGTTAAGGCAACCGTAATGCGTGTTTTAGGAGCACAAACAAAGGGCGGTAAATATCACCTTTTAACGTTTTACTAAATTTTTATTTTAGGCGGTAAAATATCGTAGATATTTTCGGTATTGACAAAGGGCTATTATAGTAATATAATAAATATTATTTATTTGCGGGCGCGCGCCCGAAGGAGCAAGGAATGAGTAAGAGAATAACGCTATCTAAATCTTTCTTAGTTCTTTTCGTAGTGCTACTTGCTCTTGCTGTTGTAATGGGTGTTTTGTCCATTAACCCCAGCAAGAATAAGTCGGAGGCCAAGCGGTCT
>JAZRAN010000209.1:0-2440 GCA_045634605.1 Candidatus Stercoripulliclostridium sp.
AAGCCGAAGAGCTGGACTATGGCAACCGAAGCAAACCTAATTTCCGCACCTACCCTTACCGCAAGCAGTCCTTATATCCAATGGAAAGAAAACGTTAAGGAAGTAACCCATTATCATATTTATAATGCAGACAAGAAACTCGTTAAGGTTATCGCAGTTGCAAGTGCAGTACTAAACACCGACTACACCGAAAAGACCGAAAACGAAGTTACCACCCGTACTTACCAATTCAAGCCCGAAACCAGTAAGTATTATTATGTACGCGCATTAGTACTCGATAGCACCGAGCAAAAGATACTATACGCATCATCACTTTCCAACAGCAAGAACGTTAGCGCAACCGGCACCGCAGAAACGGTTATCGAAAATAACGTAATCGAAGAAGCTCTCGCAAGCGTAAAGGGCGGTATCGTAAACGCTAACGATTATAAGGGCGCAGGACTAGGCGCAGACTTCTATCCCGCAGGCGACAACGACACCCTAGGATACGCATCTACTTTGTCCAGCAACCTACTAATGCTCACGAGCGAATATCCCACTTACTTTGGATATACCAACTCTTCTTCCGTAAGTCTTTCTACCGAATCCTATTATAGATTAAGCGTTTGGGTAAAGACGATAGGCGACACCAAGGCAAGCGTAACCATCAAGAATAGTTCTAACTATCTTGCAGTTACCCACAGTGACGCTGACAACGGCGATTACGTTGGATATACCAACGTCAACACCGCTGACAAGTGGGTAAGATACGACTTCTATATTGCAACCAACCTTTCCACCGGTAGTTTGACTTTGGAACTCTACCTAGGTAATAAGTACGCTAACAACACCACCGCTCTTTCCACTGAAGACGGCGCAACCAAGGTTTCTTCCGGCGCAAGCGCAGGTACCGTATACTTTGATGACGTAATGCTCGTAAAACTCGGTAGCGAAGAAGCATACAACAAACTCGTTTACGGCGTAGAAAACCTAGAAGAACTAAGTGAAGACGAAATCAAAGAAAAGATGGCAGGTTACGGCGTTGACGTTAACGCAGACGGCGTTGAATTCACCGCTAAAGCGCTCCTTAACGCAAGAAAGGCTTATGCTCTAAACCTTCTAAACGAAAAGGATGCAACCGAAACTTACTTTAACAATGCTTTCAACTTCGAACTCGTAAACTACGATACCGACTCCTTCGACAACTTCGATAAGAAGAAAGACGATCCGGCTAACAACGTAGAAGCATTTATCGGTAACGAATCCAACTCCTTCACTCACTACGAACCCGATGCAGTATTCAACGGCGAATATGCAGGCGAAAGCGCAGCAAACGTTAAGGATAACGATACCCCCAACCACGTATACGGCGTATACAACAAGAAGGGCGACTTCGAAGATATCATTACCCATATGACCGCAAAGGATTACTTGCTACAAGACAGCACCTACGCTCTTGCAGAAAAGTACACCGATGCTCAAATTAGAGAATTCCTAACCACCACCTATACCGATGGTAGAGAAGAAGGCAACAACAACTACTTGATGATGGCTAACATCACCAAGCCCAGCGCGCAATACTTCCAATCTGCAAGTCTTTCTATGAGCGCAACCAGCTACTATCAAATTACTTTCTATGCAAAGTATCTTGCAGTAGACCCCGCTAAGAAAGCAGAATTCCGCTTTATGTATAACAAGACCGATTCTCTATGGGAAACCGTACAAATCTCCCACAGCGAAGATATGGTAGAATACACCTTCTTGTATGCTAACGAATCTACCAAGAGCGTAAGCGCATACCTTTCCTTCTACCTAGGCTCTAACGATGCTCAAGGCGATGCAGAAGACGTAAAGAACCTAATGGCAGGTATCGTAATCATAGACGACCTATCCATCCAAAAGCTAACCGCTGATGAATACACCGCAACCAAGGCAACCCTTGAAGGCGATACTTCTAAGGCAGGCACCTTCGGCTCATACCTAACCGAAGCGGAAGTAGCAGAAGATGAAGAAGAAGTAAAGGACGATGAAGAAACCGAAGACGAAGAAGAAGACGAAAACAAGGTAAATCCCCAAGTATGGCTAATCATTTCTTCCGTAGTAATCGGACTAATCCTAGTAGCAGTTATCGTCGTTATGATTTACAGAAAGCTCAAGACTAAGGTTACCAAGAAGCTACGCAAGACTAAGGTAGACTCCGCAATGCCCGCTGACTTCGAAAAGAAGCAAGCACAAGAAAAGGTACGCAAGAGTGCTGATAGCAAGAAGAAAGATATTGATACTTCCGAATATAACGACTAGTAAAAACACGCTATTTTAGCGACCTACTTCACAAACATAAAAATCCCCACTCGGTCATTTACGCCAAGTAAACTCCCGTCGTGGGGATTTTTGTTTGCTTGTATCTCATCTAAACTAGCGTGTTTTTAAGTGCTCCTAAATAAAATTATGAAATCAATAA
>JAZRAN010000210.1:0-3730 GCA_045634605.1 Candidatus Stercoripulliclostridium sp.
GAATCAAAAATTTACCAAAGTGGTTGGTGAACTTAAAAATGCGGAAATCGAGAGAGCTAACGTCAAAAACAAGATTGTAGAGTCTATAAACGCGGAAGGACAAGCAATTAGAAAGTTACAATCTGAATTAGACCCCGAAGACCTAAAGCTTTACAATAGAGTCAAGAGCACAAACATGAGAATGCCTTACGTTGTTGAATATCAAGACGGAAGTTGTATGGGGTGCGGTATAGAAATTAAGACGGAAGTAGATAGTAAACTTCAAAAATCCGGCGATATTGCAGAGTGTCCGAATTGTAGAAGAATCGTTTATAAAAAATAATATAACGTCATATTACATATAATTATACGCAGGAGTGTGTATGTTATTTAGTAAGATGAACGGAATTGGTAACGATTATATATTTTTTGAAGAGCAACTTGCAAACAAAGACGAGTATGACTATTTGCTAAAAAACGTTAGCAAACTTACCGTCTCACTTAGTGATAGGCATTTCGGAATAGGCGGAGACGGAGTTGTATTGGTCGAAAATTCTAAAATTGCCGATGCAAATATGAGAATTTTTAATGCAGATGGCTCGGAAGCAAATATGTGTGGCAATGCGTTGAGATGCGTTGGCAAAATATTGTTTGACCATACTGGCGGAGTTAAACGAGAATTTTGTATTAGCACGAACGCAGGAATTAAAACAATTAAAGTCGAGTCCAATGGAGAAAATGAAGCGCTCATTTCGTCTAGAATCGGCAATCCAAGATTGATTGAGAAAAAGGACGACGTGGAGTTTTACGACGTAGGAAACGCGCACGCAGTGTTCTACGTTGATGATTTAGGGGATAAGGCAATAGAAAAAGCCCAAAGTCTTTCACAAAGATATAACCTAAACGCAGAAGCAGTTCTTTTAACCGATAATGGAGTGTTTGTTAGAGTTTGGGAAAGGGGGTCGAACGAAACCCTTGCTTGTGGGACCGGGGCAACTTGCGTAGCAAAATCATTGTTTTTGCGTGGCGCATATGAAGATAGCGTCGACGTCAATCTGAAAGGAGGAAGGCTTACCGCCTTTAAGATAGGGGAAGACGTATCAATATTAGGTAAAGCTACTTTAAACTATATAGGAGAAGTAAATATAAGAAACTATGGTTAAAATTAATAAAAATTATAATGCACTAAAAGAAAGTTATTTGTTTTCAACAACTGCAAGGAAAATTAGAGAATTCCAAGCCGCTAACCCCGATAAGCCCGTTATAAAGATGGGAATTGGCGACGTAACCAAGCCCTTGACTCCTTGTGTTGTTAAGGCGTTAGAAAAAGCAAGCGCAGAAATGGGCGTTGCGGAAACTTTCCGTGGATACGGCGATGAACAAGGCTATGCTTTTTTGAGAAATGCCGTTCAAAAATATTATGAAAAAATCGGTGGCGTAAAGCTGGACGCAGACGAAATATTTATTTCTGATGGCGCAAAGAGCGACCTTGCCAACTTTACCGACCTTTTCTCTAATGATAACGTAATTATTATTCCCGACCCCGTTTATCCCGTTTACTTGGATAGTAACGTTATGTTAGGAAGAAAAATAGTTTACATAGAAGGAAATGAAGAAAATGGTTTCTTGCCTATGCCAAGCGAAGATTTGGAAGGAGATATCGTATATCTTTGTTCTCCTAACAATCCAACTGGCGCAGTGTATAATCGCGAACAACTAAAAATTTGGGTAGATTTCGCGCTTAAAAACAACGTTCTAATTCTTTTTGATGCAGCATATGAAGCGTTTGTTGGTGATGAAAATCTACCGCGCTCCATATATGAAATAGACGGCGCAAAGAAGTGTGCAGTTGAGTTTTGCTCGCTATCTAAAACGGCAGGCTTTACCGGTACCCGTTGCGGATATACCATTGTTCCTAAGGATATCGTAATAGAAGAAAAGTCTTTAAATAAGATGTGGCTACGTCGTCAAACGACTAAGTTTAATGGAACTTCATACGTTGTACAAAGAGGCGCGGAAGCCGTGTTTACCGAAGAAGGCATAGCAGAATGTTACAACAACATAGCCGACTATAAGGAAAATGCTAAGATAATTGCCGAAGCTTTGGATGAAATAGGCATATGGTACACCGGTGGAATCAACTCTCCTTACGTTTGGTTGAAGTGCGGAATGGATTCTTGGGAGTTCTTTGACTTGCTATTAAACGAAGCTCAAGTGGCAGGAACGCCCGGCTCAGGCTTTGGTAAGTGTGGGGAAGGCTACTTCCGTTTAACTGCGTTTAACACTAAAGAAAATACTATTGAAGCAATGAATCGCATAAAGAAATTGTTAAAGAAATAGTAAATATGTATCTATAGATACAAAAACACAACATAAACAGACCGCTTTCAAAAAGAAGGTGGTCTGTTTTTTATTAAATGAAATTTAATAATAGTATATTGACCTTTCTCTAATCGTGTGTTAATATATTATATATATTATTCTTTTCAAGGAGAAGTTTATGAAAGATTTTTGGCGCAAAGCGCGAGTATATAACGTAAATAGTATAGAAAGGTACGCATCGGGATTCCCGCTTGACCATGACAATAACTATAAAACTGTTTCATTAAATGGCCAATGGGCATTCAAATATTGTCCTAACGTAGAAGCTATTCCGGTCGGATTCGAAAAGCCGGACGCAGACCTTTCTGATTTTGGTTCTATTGAGGTTCCCAGTGAATGGCAAATTAAGGGATACGATACGCCCATTTACACTAACATCAATTATCCCTATGCTTTGGAGTCAAAAATTATCCCCATGATTCCACACGTTTACGGACATCTTAACTCAGTTGGATGTTATTCTACTGAATTTGTAGTTGAGTCAAACGGAGATAACGTTTTCATTAGATTTGGTGGTGTTGGAAGTTGCGCGGAAGTGTACGTTAACGGCGAGTTTGTCGGTTACTCAGAAGATACTTTTGACTTCCAAGAATATGAAGTAACAAAGTACGTCAAGGAAGGCAAGAACAAGCTTTCCGTTATAGTATATCGCTACTGCACCGGTAGTTACTTGGAAGACCAAGATATGTGGCGTCTTAGCGGTATTTTCCGTGACGTAGATTTAATCTATAAACCCAGAGTGGAAATTTCGGATATGTATTTCTATTCGGAATTTTCCAAAGATTTTACTGAATGTAAATTAAATGGTAAAATCGACTTGTTTGCTAACGGACAAGGCCTAAAGAACCCAATTATAAAGATTACGGTAGTTGATTATTATGGAAATGAAGACCCAATCTTTGAAGGCAAATATGACGTTAAATCTCTTCAAAACGGAGAAAAGTACTCTCTTTCCATAGAAGAAGATATCAACAACTTCCGTTTATGGTCACATGAATTCCCCAATCTTTATGCAATAATGGTTGAACTCTGCGATAACGAATATTTCGTTGACAAGAGAGTATGTTCGTTTGGTTTTAGAAAGGTTGAAATCGTACCCATGGTGGAAGGCAGGGGACCCTTTATTCTTCTTAATGGCAAACCCGTAAAATTTGCAGGTGTTAACCGTCATGAATTCCATCCTGATTACGGCCATGCAGTTCCTGTAGAGCTCATCGAAAAAGATATAATTCTATGTAAGGAAAATAACATCACTGCAATTCGTACTTCTCACTATCCTAACCAACCCGCATTCTATGAATTATGTGATAGATACGGCATCTTGGTTATTTGTGAAAACAATCTCGAAACGCACGGACTAAGTATTTTG